>NZ_JAUBPW010000129.1:0-6989 GCF_036700965.1 Microcoleus sp. Pol8_D6
TTATGGGCGTGAGTTAGGCAGTCCTAACAGCGATTTACTGGGTTTGTGGGCATCGGAAACAGATGTCTGCAAATCAGCTCAAAACCTGGCCGGCACGGGGGTACCGCCCCTACTGATTCCCCCAACCCTGATCGGTTTGGGTTGCCTGTGGGCAATTTTAGAAGAAGCTCATATTACAATTTTGGCAATTCATCCTCGCTTTCAAGGTCAGGGTTTAGGACAAGCTCTGCTTTGGGCTTTACTAAAAAAGGCTAACTATAGACAATTAGAACGGGCAACCTTAGAAGTGCGGGAATCTAATTTAGCCGCAGTGTCACTGTACAAAAAATTTGGTTTTAAAGAAGCTGGACGGCGCAAACGTTACTACGAAGACACCGGAGAAGATGCTCTGGTAATGTGGCGCAGCGGCATAGAAAAACCAGAATTTCAGCAATATTTAGCGGTTGAGAAGGTGCAAATTTGCGATCGGCTGCATCAGAAAAACTGGCATTTGGCGATCGATACTTTTGAGTTTTGAGTTGTAGGGACGAGAAAGCGATACACTGATATGCTATGTTAATCGGTGGTATATTGTTCAAATGTTTCGGAAGGGGATAGTAAACCCGGAATTGAGATTACTTGTGTTTGATTACTACCAAAGTAATGTCATCAAATACTTTTTGTTCCCCGATGTATTGTCGCAGGTCGTCAACTACAGCTTGCTTGATTTCGGCTGCTGAGTGTTCCCTATTAAGAGCAATAACTTCAATTAATCTCTCGATACCGTATTGCGCCTTATCCATATTAAAAGCTTCAGTAATTCCATCTGTGTAGAGTACGACAACATCCCTGGAATTTAACTGTATTTCAGTAGTAGCAATGAAATCGGCAATATCGGCTTCCAAGGCGATCGGAAAGCCTAAATCCACAGTATCAATTCGCTCTATTTCGCCGCTGCAACGCACGAGAATCATCTCTTCGTGCTGTCCGCTCAGACGCAGGGTATTGTCTTGATATTCCAGCAAACAAAGGCTCATATTTTTACAAGACTTCATGCGCTCTACGTTGTCAAAAAGCGTTTGGTTCACTGTCTGCAATAATTTAATTTGATCGGTTTCGCGGTGCGCCAACAAAGTGCGAATTGCTGTTTGCACCATAATCATTAAAACGCCACTTTCTAAACCGTGTCCAGTTACATCACCAATGCCAATGGTGACTTTGCCATCCTGTTGCAACACGTCGTAGTAGTCACCGCCAACTTCATCAGCCGGTTCCATAAATCCAGCAATTTCTAATCCTTCAACTGCCTCTAATTCTGACTGGTTGGGTAAAATCATCTGTTGCAGTTGCTTGGTGACATCCAACTCAGCACCCATCCTAATATTTTCAGCTTTAAGTTTTTGATTGAGATCGATAATTTCTGCATTAGCTTGAGCCAGTTGGACGGTACGTTCTTTTACTTTATCTTCTAAGGTACGATAAAGTAGGGCATTTTCAATAGAAACAGCGGATTGAGAAGATAGAACTTTAGCGATTTCTAAACGGTTTTGCGTAAAGGCTCCTGAAACGAGATTATTTTCTAAGTATAACAGGCCAATCAGTTTACCCTGGTTGACGATCGCAGCACATAAGATAGACTTTGGTTGGTATTTGACAATGTAAGGATCGGTAATAAATCTCCCTTCGTTACTGGCATCATTTAAAACAATATTTTCCTTGGTTCTGGCAACATAATTGACCAAAGTTAGGGGCAAATTATCGCTGCTTTCTACTGGCAAAGATTGCAATACTTCTACTCGCTTATCAAGCTCTACTTTAGCTTCAATCTTTAATATATTGTTGTTTGATAACATCAGTAATCCTTTTTGTGCGCCAGCATTAGCGAGGGCTAGTTCCATCAATTTTTCCAACAATTTATCCAAAATTATTTCGCTGGAAATTGCCTGGGCAGCTTTCAATACTGTGTCTAAATCTAGTAGTTGTATGGTTCTGATACTCGATGAGGTGGCGGTTGTTTGAATACTGATATTTTCGTTTCCACTTCGAGTAAATAATTCAGGATATCTGGATTCCAAATCTGTTACTTTTGCTTGAGCACCCCAGCAAATATAGCCGTAGTGAGCATCATTCAGGTAGGTGCGAGCTACTTTTTCTCGTCCCATCCCCAAATAAAATTCTGCTGCTAATTCGTTGGCAATCGCTTCATTATTAATGTATCCTGATTCTCTGGCAGATTGAATCGCGCGATCGTAATACTCCATCGCTTTGAGCGGTTCCCCCAAGACTCGCGCTTTTTCGGCTTCTACTAATTCGTATTTATGACGATAATTCGCTGGAGCGTGGAATGCCCATTTCTCCATTTTTTGCTGATTTTCTATGACGATATCGATCGTTTCTGCTTGCTCAGATGTTTCCAAATCCGGATATCGAGCTAACAATGCCAGAGAATAGTAAAAATTGCGATCGCTGTAGATCATTGTAGTCACGACGGGTTCTGCATATTGGGTTGCTAAGGCAGAATTTTCTACAGAGCGGACGAAATCTTTAAATAAATAGTAAAGCATCGCTTTGCCAAAATAGAAGGAAAACAGCGATTGAATATTATTAACTTCTAGCAATCTCGGAAGCATTTTTTCTTCATCAAAGCTACTGCCTGTAAACTGACATGGCTCTGACGAATCTCCCCTTAAATTTAAGGCGATCTGTTTCCATATCCGGACGTAATAGAGAGGAAACTCTTGTTCAAGCCTAGCAATTAATTCAATATATTGATCTTGCTTTTCTATTACATATTCCAGTTTTTTGCCACTTAAAAATAAATGCAAACAACTATACATAGTTGCATAACAAGTATAGTCTAAATCTCCTGTTTCTAGTCCGCTTTGAATGGCTTGTTGTGTCAGATCGAAAGTTTCTCGAATCGGCTGATTCCAAGGCAGAATACAAGTGCTAAATAGATGGTAAACTTTACATTTAAATTCTTGAGCATCAAATTTATCCAACAAACTCATTGCCAGTTTACCAAATTCATATCCAGCCTTTATGTCTCCCATTGCTCCAGACAGAATCAGACCATAAAGACCATAGGGATAAATTGCCAACGCAGAATTACCATACTCCCTAGAAATTGCCATCATAGTCGTGATAATCGGCAGGACTAGGGAAGGTTCGGCAATAAAAGCTGGTGAGATGATGGTATTTAACAGCCGCATTGCCTCAATTTTATAGGGATCGGTCATCTGTGGCAGGTGTTTCAAAGTCTCGATCGAGACTTGTTGCGGTATTTGTTGCTCTACAGAGATGCCTAACCTTGCCAAACCTTGAATCCCAGTTTCTAATGCCAATTTCATTTCGTTTTTAGACAGATACAATTTAATTTTTAAATCGTACAGCCGGGTTGCTTCTAAAACCGTTTTTACTTGTTGTAACGCTGTCTGGGCAAGCATTGCAGACCGCTCGAAATTGGCATTTAAATATTCGCCCCTCACGGCAGATACATAAAGATTAAAAGTTAAGTCGTATTGACAGTCCCAGCTATCAGAGGACAGCAGTTCTAACCCAGCAGTTAAATACCTTACAGCAGGTTCGTAAGCAGTTGCAGCTTTGGCTTTGCGGCCGGCGATCAGATTGAGTTGTGCGAGTTCGTCTCTTGCCGATTGCTCCTCTATTAACTCAGCACCGATGTTCAATTGGTTGACAATATCGAAGATTTTTTCGCCTCTTTCTTCTGGTGCGGTATTCTGCAATAGCAGTTGACCGACTTTCAAATGTACTGCTTTTTTCTGCGCGTTGGGGATGAGACTATAAGCAGCTTGTTGAACGCGATCGTGTAAAAATTTGTAGAAGATTGACTTGGTATTGCCTGTGGGTGTTGTTTCCGAGGCGTTGGCGAGCATGGGTAACAGATAATCATCGCTCAAGGGAAGAATTAGACCTTCCTGGAGTGCATCCCATAACTGGTTCGCTATCACCGTTGGAGATTTTTCACTTACGACTGAAAGAACTTCTAGATCGAATTGGTTGCCAATACAAGCGGCTAATTTTATTGCCTGCTGCGTTGTTTCGGCGAGTTTTTGAATTTTGCTCGTCATTAAATCGACTACATTATCCGTAATGGCGATCGCTTGCAGTTGCTCGACATCCCACTGCCATTTTCCTTGCCGCAGGTCAAATGATATCAAACCATCTCGATATAATGATTCCAGCAACTGGGTTAAGAAGAAAGGATTGCCACCTGTTTTTTCCAGCAGTAGTTCAGCGAAAGATTTGGTGCGATCGCTCGACTCGTTGAAAGTTTCGGCCATTAATTGGTTGATGTGCTCGATGTTCAAAGTTTGGAGCGCGATTGCCTCAATTGTTGCCCTATGTTTTTTAATTTGCTCCAATGTTTCCATCAACGGATGAGTCGGACTTACCTCATTATCTCGATAAGCACCTATTAATAGTAAATATCGGTTATCCAACTCTGCCATCAGCAGTTTAATTAACTTCAAAGATGCCGCATCTGCCCACTGTAAATCGTCCACAAATAAAACCAGAGGATGTGTCTTCCTGGTAAAAACGTTAACAAATTGTTGAAATACCAAGTTAAAGCGGTTTTGAGTTTCTGCTGGTTCTAGTTCGGGTAGGCCAGCTTGATGGCCTATAATCAGTTCGACTTCTGGAATGACATCGACGATCGCCTGACCGTTAGTACCAACCGCCTCTAAAATTTTTTCTTGCCAAATTTCGATTTTTTCTGAGCTTTCCGTCAGCAGTTGTCGCACTAATTCCTGGAATGCTTGAATCAAAGCAGCGTAGGGAATATTCCGCTTAAACTGGTCAAATTTGCCCGATATAAAATATCCTCGCGCTTCAACTATGGGTTTTTGAACTTCATTAATTAGAGATGATTTGCCAACCCCTGAATATCCAGAAACGAGAACAAATTCGCTTCTAGAATAGCTAATAACTCGTTCAAATGCTGCCAGTAATGCGGCTGCTTCTGCTTCGCGCCCGTAGAGTTTTTGAGGAATTTGTAGCTGAACCGAAACATCTTGTCTGCCCAGAGGAAACGCTGAAATCTTACCTTGACTTCGCAGCATTTCCTGACAGGTTTCTAAATCTGCTTTTAACCCCAAGGCACTTTTGTATCGATCTTCTGCGGTTTTAGCCAGCAACTTCATCACTATATCGGAAACTGCTGGCGGAATTGAATTGTCAGTTTTGACTTCTGTTGGGGGGACGGGTTGTTTGGCAATATGACTGTGAACTAATTCCATGGGGTCTTGACTTTCAAATGGCAACCGTCCAGTCAGCATTTGATAAAATGTAACCCCTAACGAATAAAAGTCAGTACGATAGTCGATCGAGCGATTCATCCGCCCCGTTTGTTCCGGAGAAATGTAAGCGAGAGTTCCTTCTGCTAAATTAGAATTGCTAATATTTTGCATTTGCTTGGAAAGCTTTGAAGCAATGCCAAAATCTGCTATTTTAATAATATCTTTTTCTAAATTAACAATAATATTTTGAGGTTTGATATCTTTGTGAATAATATGATTTTGATGCAACTCTCCTAGAGTTTCTGAAAGGCGAATGGCAATGGAAAGGAAAGTAATTAAATCGATGGGATTGCTGGCGATCGCGCTGGACAAAGATTGACCGCCAAAATCTTCCATAACCACAACGTATGTATTCTGCTGGATTTCTAAACTCTCTGGTTTGACAATTCCCTCAAGCTGCAAATTTTTAACAATCTCGTATTCGTGCTTAAATTTGGCAATTTCGGCGGGTGTTGGATATTCAAGCTTCAAAATTTTTAGAATAACTTGTTGTTCTGGAGGTTTGATTCCTCGAACAACAACAGTTTTTTCACCAGTGTAAATAGTTTCGAGAATTTTGTATCCTGAAATGACGAACATTATGAGGTTTCTCCTAGTTGGTATTGAGATATCCGGTGTGGGAAAACCCTGGTCTTTTGACACAGGGTTTTCGGGCACTGTTCGATAACAGGTGGCTGATTTAAGAGAAGTGCGGATACACTTCATTTTCAAACATCTACTCAATTTGAGGATTCTTCTTAGCTTTGACTAAAGATTCGTAGTCCTGACGCACCTCTACATTGTAACTAGCTGTCCTAGTCGCAATTTTGGGCAACCAGGTCGCGTGAGTTGTAAATCCAAATTTAAGGCAGGGATGGTTAAGCTTGCATACAGGTCCTTGGGCGAGGTTTTATGCATCAAAAATCCAGATTTCATGGCTGCTGGGCAAGAAAACCATACAAACAATATAACCTTTGGTCGAACTGCTGGCCGGAGCTTTGCAGGGAACGAATTGGATCGAATTGACCATGTAACCTTCGGGAAACTGGTAGCGATCGCTAATAGCAATCTCAGCTTCTCCCGTACAGACTCGGAACAAGCAAGGCGGCACTCCCTCATCGCCATAAAGCAGCAGATCTGACTGAGAAACGGTGCGGTAAGGATAGTCCTTAGTGAGGTGAAACAGAAAATTCGTCAGCGTTTCCTTCCACAAACCTAAAGAAGTCCAGTAAATATTATCTAGTTTTGCAGGCATCATGCCCGTTTGCGGGTCGGGACGGTAGGTATAAAAGGCAATTCCCCAGGTACAAGTAAAATCCCGGGCGCTAACAGTTCTTGATTGGGCGATCGATTTTGCAGGGTCGGCTTCGACTCAGACAGATACTTATAGTCATTTCAAATAAAAAAGAGACACTATTGAGCGCAGTAGTCACAGATGAGTTCATCTAAAGATGTCCCAGGAGGAGCATACATTCTGGCTCGCTTTAAGGCACTAAAATCGTGTTCAATATCGTTCAGGTCGGGAGAATATTTTGGGAGAAAAAGAACTTGATGCTCCGTTTCCTCTACCAGTTCTCGGATGGCTGTTTTTCGATGAATCGGTGCATTATCCATGATTAATATAGATGGCTCTGTCAGAGAGGGTAATAAATATAAAGATAACCACCCTTCAAAACCTTCTGCATTGAGGCTGCCCGTAAAAACCATTGG
>NZ_JAUBPW010000157.1:0-1914 GCF_036700965.1 Microcoleus sp. Pol8_D6
ACCGAGCAAAAATCCCTGTGTCGGGCGGTTCGTCGCTGTCGGTTGGTCGGTTTGCGCGATCGCACCAAGCGTCAAAAGTCGGGATAGAAAAGTTGCAAGTGCTGGAACTTTCCATCACCTCGGAGACTTCCATCACTTCGGTTGGCTCCAAAGTGTAGGGCTCGTACCAATCATCGGGGCACGGGGCCCACTCGCAGAAGGAATCGAGGCCGATTTCTATCAGTTCCGGGTGTTTGGCATCCCAAAGTGCGATCGCATCTCTGAACGCATCGAGGGAGGCAAAATCATCCGGGTCTGGCGGTTCGTCATCTGTTTCTACAGATTCCAGTAGATTTAATTGCCCGGTGGCTTCTGCTTTGTAGTGAACATCGCCGAAATAGGGCGGGTAGGTTGCGAGAAACCGAGGTGAGAAAGTCACGGGGGAAGCACAAAAGCCGATCGCACTTTGGCTCAATTTTGGCTCAATCCGTCCCTTGCCATCGCCACGGTTCGGCGGTTGTTCGTCATTGAAGATGGCGGCTAGTTCATTTGGCTGACTACGTAAAGCTCCCCGCGAATCTCTTTGACCATTCCCTGCTGCCGCCAAAACTCGATCGCTTTCTTCGTGTTGGGGATTGCTGCTTTCAATGCCGCTGCTACTTCCATGTAGTTCGGCGGTATCGGTGCCTGGGCAATGTGAATGAGCACGCAGATTTGTAAGTCTGTCGCTCTCTGTGGCATTTCCATCATTTTCCCCCGGTGTAATTTTTGCTGTTTGTGCGATCGGCTTAACGGACGCCTTGGAATAAACGATGCGGCCAAACTTGGACTCGATCGGCTCCTGGGCTTGAACTTCGATCGGCTCCTGGGCTTGAACTTCGATCGGCTCCTGGGCTTGAACTTCGATCGCATCCTGCACCGGTTCGATCGGCTCCTGCACCGGGGAAACTTCCAGTAGTTGCAGCAGCGGGGGATTGACGCCGGCGATGGCATCGATCCAGTTTTGGTGGCACCGGCGATCGCCCTCCGGGAGCACGTTGAGCTGGTAGCCGATTTCCTTGAGTTCCTTGAGGGTTTTCCGTTTCAGTTCGTCAAGCGTGTAGTGCATAAAGGGAAAGGGCGGGAATCCCGCCCGCAAACATCAGGTATAAGCTCTGCAATCTCATATGTGATTGTGGTTTTATGATAGACTCTCATATGAGATTGTGTCAATATCTAATCTTAAATAAGATTCTGCTACCCTAGGAGAGACGTTATGAACGACAGCCATGGCCAAACGCAGGGAATACGGGGAAGTGAAAGTCTCCAAGATGTTCGGACTGACTCCGACGGGAGCGCAGCTTTTGAACGAGTTAGCACGGGAATTGGGAATCAGCCCATCGCAGCTTATCGAGAAGGTAGCTCGCCGGGAGTTACAGCTTATGACACCATTGGGGGAGTGCTCGACCAGCTAATCGACGATGCCGAGCGGCAAAAGGTCAAGAGTCAGGAGTGCATCGACTGGTACAAGCAGGAGCTCCAGGAGTACGAAGCTAAGCTAGAGAACCTGCGAAAGTTGAAACAGTTACAGCTACAGCAGCAGCAACAGCAACAGCAACAGCAACAATCACAGTCATCAGCCACTAACGGCGGGGAAACCCTCGCAGAATAACCGCAACAGAAACCAGCGCCTGTGTCAGGTGCTGGTTTTGCGTTAGTAATTAGTCATTAGTTATTAGTCGTTAGAGGCGATCGCACTTATGAACAAAGGTGAGCTGATTGATGCAGTTGCGGAAAAGGCTAGCGTGACGAAAAAGCAGGCAGATGCTGTTTTGAGTGCCGCTCTGGAAGCAATCATGGAAACTGTCTCTGGTGGTGGCAAAGTGACACTGGTGGGATTCGGCAGTTTTGAAGCAAGGGAGCGGAAAGAGCGTGAGGGCCGCAATCCCAAAACCG
>NZ_JAUBPW010000012.1:0-112304 GCF_036700965.1 Microcoleus sp. Pol8_D6
ACAATCGCATCTATCACGGGATGGGATTATATTCTATCGGCACTAAATACTGTAGCATAATTTTGGAGAATTGGTATAAATTCAAGGTCAGAAAGGAGGATTACCTTCGAGGACTTTAGTCCCGCGAAACAGAACGTCTAAAACAACTTAAAAATTTGACGGTCGATGATTTTGGGCGATGGCTCTCTTACTCCTGACATACGGATCGACAACTTCCAGTACCCGCCGATTCGGCAACCGCGATCGGGTCGGCAACACTTCAGAAGAGACTGTTAAAAAAAATTTAAAAACCAGCACAATTAAGAGCAATTAGCATCCTGTAATGGTTTGGAAATCATCCAGATCTACCAAAAAAATTGCACTTTAAAAACGATCAGATCGCCGAGCCCACCCATAAATCTCGTTTCAGCTTCTTCAGCATTCATCCAAATACACCACATAAATTGCAGTTACGCCTACAACAGAGTGAACCGTCTCCTGTAGACTAAAACGGTAGTTAATCTGTTAATTTCTTTGAGGAAAACGAGTTTATGGGAGGAGTATCGGTGATAGAGTCGATTGTAGCGCAACAAACTCCCTTGGGCAGCGAGGCTGCTACAAATAGCCAAACGGCAGGAGTCATTCCTGAATTGGTCATCATCTTGATCATTCTGCTGCTGATTGCAACTGTTGTGGCACTCGTAACTCAACGGTTGCGAATTCCCTATGTAACGGGCTTAGTGTTAGCAGGCTTGCCGATTACGGAGGTTTTGTCGCGTCGAATTGGTTTAGACCCATCTTTAGTATTAAATCTTTTTCTACCCATTCTTATTTTTGAAGCATCTATCAATACGGATATCAGCCGTCTCCGCAGTACCTTTAAGCCGATCGCGCTGCTGGCGGGTCCAGGCTCGATCTTTTCCTCAGCAATCATCGCTATTCTGGTTAAATTTGGGCTAGGACTAGACTGGATTCCGGCGTTGCTGATCGGAGTCATTCTAGCAAACACTGATACCGTCTCGATGATCGCGGTTTTTAAGGAGATCCGTGTGCCTTCTCGATTGTCCACCATTGTTGAGGGAGAAACTCTGTTCAATGATGCGGCTGCTCTAATTTCATTTAATTTGCTTTTGGTCATTTATGCGACAGGCTCTCTCACCCCTATACAAGGCGTGAAGGAACTGCTCGTGGTTGCCTTAGGTGGGGCACTGGTCGGGGGTGTTTTAGGTTACTTGAGCCTGCCGATATTTGTTCGCTTAAACGATCCGTTGAGTAGCCTTTTGCTAACCGTCGCTCTCGCATTGGGAACGTTCCAAATCGGACAATTTTTAGGCGTATCGGGCGCGGTGGCGGTGGTCATCGCCGGACTTGTTTTTGGCAACCTCGGGCTGCCTCGCAGTTCGTCTGCCTCGGATCGGATTAGCTTACTGAGTTTCTGGGAATACGCTGGTTTTGGCGTCAATACGTTTATTTTCCTGCTGATTGGGATTGAAATTAACCCGGTGACGCTGTGGAGAATTTTGCCATCCATTTTATTGGTCATTCTGGCCTATCAACTGGGGCGGATTCTCTCGGTCTATTTGTTATTAGCGGCGCTGCGTTGGTTTGATCGTCCCATTCCGCTACGCTGGCAGCACATTTTGGTTTTAGGGAATATTAAAGGGTCTCTCTCAATGGCCTTAGCTGTTGCGATTCCCTTGACCCTACCAGGACGGGATAACATCATTGCCTTGGTGTTCGGTGCAGTTTTATTCTCTTTGGTCGGACAGGGATTAAGTTTACCGTGGATAGTAAAACGACTAAAAATTAGCCGTGTTTCTGATGTAATGCAGGAAGCTGGGCAGTTACAGATTCAGTTGATTGCTTCCAAAGCGGCTCAAGATGAGCTAGATAGTTTGCTGAAAGCAGGCGTGTTGCCGAAGGCAGTTTACGAGGAGTTATGGGCATCGTATCAAGCACGAGTAGCACACTCTGAGCGAGTGCTGCGCGATCTCTACAATCAACATCGGGCAGGGCAAGTACAGGGCGATCGCAGCGGGCTAGATACGATTCGACGGCGATTGCTTTTAGCAGAAAAAGGAGCCGTTAGCGATGCCCTCCGCAAGCGAATTGTTCCAGAAGAGCTGGTTCATCCTTACATCAAAGATTTGGATGAGAAACTTCTAACGTTGGCAGATGACTAGCCCGAATGCCGAGGTAATCAATCATGTGGTGAACTAGCTCTGGACGGGTGACGACCAAGATAGTAGAGCCTGCTTCAAGAACTGTATTGCCGTTCGGAATCTCCAGATTGGCGCAGGCATGGCATTGATAACCAATAATCAGCGAACCTGTTGGAAAACGAGGGTCTTGAGCAATTTGAGCAACGGTGCGACCTGCCACCTTGCAATCGCCTGGAACTGGCAGCTTTAGTACCTCGACTTGCCCGTGTTCAAAGTGCATCATCGACTCGATTTGGGGGTATTCAATCGCATTCGCCATTGATGCAACTGCCAAATCAATAGTGCTGATGATGTGACTGGCTCCGGCAAGTCGATAGGCTTCCATGAATTCGCGATCGCGCATTCGCACCACAATATGGGAAATGCCATAGCTCCTTGATAGGGTGATCAGCGCTAAATTCAGTGCATCATCTCTGAGTGATGCAACGATTGCGTTTGCTTGTTTAATTCCCGCTTCCAGAAGAACCGTTGTGCTCACCGCACTGCCTTCAAATGCCATCACTCCGATTTTTTCACGAGCAAAGCGACAGGCAAGCGGGTCGAGATCAATGATTGCAACCGTATGACCGAGTTTTAATAACTGCTGGGCTAAACCCAGCCCCATCATTCCTGCTCCACCAATTAATACGTACATGACTGACTGTCATCCCAAGAATGAACATTACAGATTTATCACTATAAAGCTACATAATCTTAGGAACTTTAAAAAACTCCCCATCGCGATCGGGAGCTCCCTCCAAAATACTTTCTCCCTTAGCAAAAGGTTGCAAATCGTCCGATCGCATTACATTACTAACATCGATCGCCCGCGTTGTCGGCTGCACCTTACTCGTATCTAGTTCACTCAACTGCTCGAAATAATCCAAAATACCGTTAAGTTGACCAGTAAACTGGTCTTCTTCTTCCGGCGTTAATTCCAATCTCGCTAAATTCGCTACTTTCCGAACTTCTTCTCTGTCAATCATAAAAATCGGGAATGGGGAATGGGGAATGGGGAATGGGGAATGGGGAATGGGGAATGGGGAATGGGGAATTAGTTATTAAGAACAATAACAAACAACAAATATAGAACAAATAACTAATTCCCCATTCCCTGTCCATCCTAGTTAAAAATACACATCAATTTGCGAGCGGCCTGTCGTCTTCAGCCAATTTTGCACTTCAATGTAATTGTTTGGGGCCAAGCGAATAGCCTCCTTCCAATAATCCGCAGCTTTATCAAACAGCCCTTCCGCCCCTTCAATATTGCCCGCTTCCTTTTCCTTTTCCCCTTGATAGTGGTAAATCACAGCAATATTATTCAGTGCTTGTGGCATTCTCGGATTGAGATCCAAAGCCTCGCTGTAATATTCCAAAGCTTTATCGTGTTCGCCGTTGCTAGTATGGATCAGCCCCATATTGTACAAGACATAACTACGATCGTAAGGATCTTCCTCCAGCTTCAGCGCTTCATGATAATTGTCCAGCGCTTCAGCATATTCGCCATCTGCTTGAGCTGACATACCATCCCGGTAATAAGCAAAAGCTTCCTTCGCCTGCTTTTTGGCTGGCATAATCTTTAGGATGATATCAGCCATTACCGTGAAACTTTTGTCAATAAAGTTATCGTTGCGTTGAGTTCTTGGCATATGCGATTCTTTGGTTAGTGGCTAATCATAAAAATTAGCCTGTAAAGTTTTCCTATTAATAATTGCGCCACTGTTGTAGTGGCCCGTTGTGTTGAGGGCGCTAAAAAGTTTAGTCGATCGCACCTGCGAACCTTAAAACACGCCCTTGGGTTTAACACCCACGCAAGCTCTATCTATTTTATATAAGTCTTGCAAGACTTGCAAAAAAACTAGATTTCTTTAACCTCTCTCTCGCACTCTAAACAAAACTTACAAAAACCCGCGCCGAAGGGAAAAGTTTTGCTTTAGAGTGCAGGGGCGATCCTGTTCGAGCGCTTTCCTTCGGCTCGCGAAAGCTAACGCCAACGGACGATCGCGCACCGTACCCTACTAACTGTACCCACAATCCCCCTCCTTGACCCTCAGAGCAAACAAGCAAATAGCCTGCCGAGGAGAAATTCAATCACAAAGTTTTATTAAGCTATCCGAGTTCAGCCCATACTTAAAAGTTATTCGGCAAAACACTAGCAATATTTTGCCCCAAAGTCAAGGGCAGCCTCAAAAAAAATCAGAAACGCGATCGGCAAAACCAGCTCGAATTCCCGCAATATATAATAAAAATAACCGGGTAATTTTCACAGAGAGAAACCTATGGCTCCGAATCCCACCATTATGCAAGCCGTCGAACAACTTGGCTACCGCGTTACGGTTGGAGACGTGGCAGCAAAAGCTGGATTAGATGTCAATTTTGCCCAGCGAGAACTGTTAACCCTCGCCTCCGAAGCAGGCGGCAACCTGCAAGTAGCAGAATCCGGCGACATTGCCTACCTATTTCCCAAAAACTTTCGAGATATTTTGCGAAACAAATTCTGGCGCTTGCAGTTGCAGGAATGGTGGCAAAAAATCTGGCTTATTTTATTTTATCTGATTCGGATATCTTTCGGCATAGTGCTGGTAGCTTCTATCCTCTTAATTTTTGTTGCTATCACAATTTTACTCTCCAGCGGCGATAACAATAACGGGGGAGGAGGAGGAGAAGGTGGCGGCGGGGGCGGCAGAGGTGGCGGCTTTTCCTTTTTTCCCTACTTCTGGAACGACTTAATCTGGATATTTTACTGGAACCATGACCAACCATACTACCAGCAGCGATCGCGCTTAACTGGCCAAAAACCCCAGATGAGTTTTCTAGAAGCAGTTTTCTCCTTTCTATTTGGAGACGGCAACCCCAATAATAATCTAGAAGAGCGCAAATGGAGCGATATTGCCGCCGCAATTCGCAACAACCGAGGCGCCGTCGCCGCCGAACAAATTGCTCCATATCTAGACAATCTCGGACAAGGATACGCCCGAGAATACGAAGAATATATGTTACCGGCTCTCGCCCGTTTTGACGGCCGCCCCGAAGTCAGTCCCGAAGGGCAAATAATTTACCATTTTCCGCAATTGCAAACCACAGCCACCGAGAGAAATTCTGAACCAGTAGCAGCTTATTTGCGAGAAATGCTGTGGCGTTTCAGCAACGCCAGTTCCGGCCAAATCATGCTGGCAGCAGGGTTAGGAGCCGTCAATCTTGTCGGTGCGTTAGTTTTGGGGAATCTATTAACTAATAATTTGCTCGTCGGTGGATTTATCGGTTTTGTCAGCGCTGTCTATCCCATGATCCTGATTTACGGCGTCGGATTTCTCGCAATTCCTTTAATTCGCTACTTCTGGATTCAGTGGAAAAATAGCCGGATAGAATCCCGCAATCAAGAGCGTCAGCAGCGAGCAATGTTATTAAACGAACCCGATGCCAACTTGCTCAAAAAACTGGCCTACGCTCAGGAATTTGCAGCAGAAAACGTTCTGACAGGAGAAGACTTAGCTTATACAACAGAAACAGAACTAACCCAACAAGAACTAGAACAGTCAGCTAAAATAGATGCCGAATGGCAGCGCCGGATAGATCGATCCGAAAACTTGTAATACTAATGAAAAAAACCGTTGTTTGTTGTTAAGTTAGGTTGCTAAAATTTTGCACCCTTTGCAAGAATAGACAGGATGCCTGTTCCAAAATAAAATATCTTTGTTGGGGAACGGGCTTTTAGCTCGTGGCTAAGCATTATGGAAAATATCAATCTTTAGGGATGTCATAATTTTTTCTAATCCAAGTTTTATTAAATAAGCTTAGGGCGTTTAAAAATTAAACAATTTTGGTCATACTTAGAGTCGTGATCCAGAGCCACAAGTTCCCATCCCTCCTCCCCCAAATGATTGACAAATAGATGCAGCGAGCCTTGTTTCCAATCTCGCTGTTCTTCACCGTTTACATATAAACTAATCAGCTTGTTTCCAAAAGGATACATATTCGCATCCACAAATAAATACTCCCACTTTTGCATAGCAATCCTTAATGTAGTTAGTTGGCAGTTGGCAGTTGGCAGTTGGCAGTAGTTAGTAGTTATTGGTTATTTGTTGTTGGCTCTAATAACCAATGCTTTTCGCCCTACTTCTCAATTCCCAATTACCAATGCTTTTCGACCCAATTCCCAATTCCCAATTCCCAATTCCCAATTCCCAGCAGTTACTGGACTGCAATTCTAGCCAAAGTAGCACCTCGGTAATAGTGCAACAAAATCTGCTGGTAGCCGTATCCTTGTCTAGCCAAATTGTAGGCCCCCCACTGACTCATTCCTACAGCATGGCCGAAACCTTTGCCAGCAACTTGAAAACCCGTAGGAGCTTGGCCACTGTTCCTTGGGTTCCCACCGCCGGCATACTGAGGAATCACGGTAAACCGCGTACTCCTCAAATTTAAAACCCGGCGTAAATCTGCGCCAGTCATGACTCTAGAACCGCCATCTCCAACTACTTTCATCCTCAAAACGCTGCCGTGAGCGGTAGTGCGTTCTGGCTTCATCGAGATCACATTGCCCACGCCAGAAATCTTACTGCTGATTTGAGCGCGAGAAAAATTTTCTTTCCATTGGTAAACCGGCGCCCCTTGGTCAAAGTCAGGAACAGCACGCAAGTAAGGCAGAGGTTCTGTCCAAACATCCTCGACATTTTCAGTATGTCCCCCAGACGCAGAGTGGAAAGCGGCTAAAATTATCTGACCGTTGTAGGCCAGAACTTGACCAGCGGTTGCATCGACTGCGGAATAAGTGCCAGAAGATTCTGTTTGCAATCCTTTGTAAACCTGGGAATACTGAGTGCTGTCCACGTCGTAAAGGTCGGTTTCGCTTTTCATTCGCTGGTGGATAGCGTAGGAACGGGCGGCGACTGCTTGGGCTTTCAAAGCCTCTTGAGGCCAATTGCCACTCATCTCGGCGCCGAGAACGCTGTAGAGATATTGTTCGATATCGATGTAGTTGATGGCAGTCAAGCCTCCTTTTTGGGGAACTAGAAGCGTGCGTCCCCGATACCAACGATCGCCAATCCAAACATAACCGTTCCCCGTGGGCTCGATCCAAACTTGGTTGGCGGCCCAGCGACCAATTGCCACTGTTCCCGATCGAAATTGAGCTGACTGAGAACTGTTTGCCGGCAGTTCTCCCAAATTGCGCCCGTTACCGTCGCGGATTGCAGCCTTAGTAGAACTGCCGACTTTTACCTGAGTTGCCCCGTCTTGTACCGCCACTCGCAAGATCAGCGCGGCCTGTGCTGGGGCTACCATTGCCAGCCAAAACAACAGTGAAATCCAAAAGTAGCGTTTTTTTAATGTCGAAAAAACGGAACCAAAAAATACTCCTGACTGCATTTGAAAATTTTCCTCCTGTGCTGTATGACTTTAAGAATTTTTAAGGGAAGGGAAGGCAAGGGAAAAAGGAAGGGGAACGGAAGAAACAAAACGTTAGAATTGGGTGGATCGCTCTGTGCGCTTGTCAAAAATGATTTTAGCGAAGAGATGTTCGCAGGAACAGCGATTTATCCCGGTTCCTGCCTGCGACTATTTCCTATATGTCGGATTTGTCGCACTCTGGATATATGTAACATATTTTTTAAGATTTAATTGAGGTGATTTGACTCTTGCAGATTACATTTCTCGGAACTAGCTCCGGCGTACCCACGCGATCGCGCAACGTTTCCAGCATCGCCCTCCGCTTGCCCCAGCGAGCGGAACTCTGGCTGTTTGACTGCGGCGAAGGAACTCAGCACCAGTTTCTCCGCAGCGACCTAAAAGTCAGCCAACTAAGCCGCATTTTCATCACTCACCTGCACGGCGACCATATTTTCGGCTTAATGGGTTTGCTGGCTAGCTGCGGTTTGGCCGGGAATGTCAAGCGCATCGATCTTTACGGACCGCCGGGACTTGAAGAATATTTGCAAGCTGGTGTTCGCTATTCTCAAACTCATTTTTCTTACCCGGTTAAGGTACACAAAATCCACGAGGGAGTCATCTATGAAGATGACGAATATATTGTTAGCTGCGGTCCTTTGAAGCACCGAGTTACTGCTTTTGGTTATCGCGTAACTGAGAAAGACCGTGCGGGACATTTTGATGTTGAAAAAGCGAAAGCTGTGGGTATTCCTTCCGGGCCAGTTTACGGTCAATTAAAACAAGGAAAGACCGTAAAGTTAGAGGACGGGCGACAGTTTAAAGGTACTGATTTTTGTGGCCCGGATCAAATCGGGCGCAAGTTTGTTTATTGTACTGACACGGTTTTTTGTGACGGGGCCGTGGAATTGGCGAAGGATGCTGATTTGTTGGTGCATGAAGCTACTTTTGCTCATCAAGATGCTCAAATGGCATTTGATCGCCTGCATTCAACTTCCACAATGGCGGCTCAAGTGGCTTTGATCGCTGGGGCGAAACAGTTAATTATGACGCATTTTAGCCCGCGTTATGCTCCCGGAAATGCGATCGTCCTGGATGATTTGCTCAAGGAAGCGCAGGCTATTTTTCCGAATACGAAAATGGCCTATGACTTTTTGACTTATGAAGTGCCGCGGCCTATTTCAAACGAGGGTTAATCTGACCTGAGATGTTACAGCATTTTCAATAAGGGCGATCGGGGGGGGCCAGATGCCCACCCCACAAAAACATTAACCTCTTGTGGAACAGGCCAGAAAGCCTGTTGCGGAAATTAATCCTACAAAAACATTAATCTCTTGTGGAACAGGCCAGAAAGCCTGTTACCCCCTGGAATTGTCAATCAGCAGATATACCTGAGTGGCACTCGCGGCCCACCTTCACCAACTTCAATCCAAAATCCAAAATCCCAAATCGGTCGATCGCCCCCAAAGATGCCTTCGACTGCTTAGCAGACCCAATGGTTGCTACAATCGGGGAGGGTATATGTTGTGGCTAACACTACAGCCCGTAACCCTGAAAGCTAATAGCTAAATTATTAAAAATCTGCCTCTCCTGCCATGTTTAAAAATCTGCTAGGCGATCCCAACGCGCGCAAACTGAGAAAATTTCAGCCTTGGGTAGCTGATATCAATATTTTGGAAGAAGACATCCGCGCACTCTCAGACGACGGCCTCAGAGGCAAAACGGCGGAGTTTCAAGAACGTCTGGCAAAAGCTAAATCTCTCAACGAAGAGAAAGAGATCCTAGACGAAATCTTGCCGGAGGCTTTTGCAGTGGTGCGGGAAGCGGGACAACGGGTTTTAGGAATGCGCCACTTTGATGTTCAACTCCTCGGGGGCATTATCCTGCACAAAGGCCAAATTGCCGAAATGAAAACCGGTGAGGGCAAAACTCTCGTGGCGACGCTGCCGGCTTACCTCAACGCCCTCAACGGCAAAGGCGTACACATCATCACCGTCAACGATTATCTCGCAAGACGGGACGCGGAATGGATGGGACAAGTGCACCGCTTCCTGGGATTGACTGTGGGACTGATTCAGCAGGGCATGGATCAGGTGGAACGCAAGAAAAATTATAGCTGCGATATTACCTACGCCACTAACAGCGAAGTCGGCTTTGATTATTTGCGCGACAACATGGCTACTGTCATGGAAGATGTAGTGCAGCGTCCTTTTAATTTCTGCGTGATTGACGAGGTTGACTCGGTGCTGATTGATGAAGCACGGACGCCTTTAATTATTTCCGGCCAGGTGGAACGCCCCAGTGAGAAGTATATACGGGCGGCTGAGGTAGCTGCTGCTCTGAGAAAGGAAAATGAAGAACATTACGAGGTTGACGAAAAGGCTCGGAATGTGCTATTGACCGATGAAGGGTTTGGTGAAGCTGAGCGATTGTTGGGTGTTACGGATTTGTACGACCCGGCTGACCCTTGGGCGCATTACATTTTTAATGCGATTAAGGCCAAGGAATTGTTTATTAAGGATATTAACTACATCGTTACTCCCGATCGCGAAGTCGTGATTGTCGATGAGTTTACCGGCCGGGTGATGCCGGGACGGCGCTGGAGTGACGGTTTGCACCAGGCGATCGAAGCGAAGGAACGGGCGGAAATTCAGCCGGAAACTCAGACGCTGGCAACGATTACATATCAGAATTTCTTTTTGCTTTATCCGAAGCTGTCGGGGATGACGGGGACGGCAAAGACTGAAGAGACCGAGTTTGAGAAGATTTACAAACTGGAAGTGACGCTGATTCCCACTAACCGGATTACCAGCCGTACTGACCTTTCGGATATGGTTTACAAGGCGGAGGCTGGGAAGTGGAATGCGATCGCCCAAGAATGCGGGGAAATGCACGATATCGGTCGGCCCGTGCTGGTGGGTACTACGAGTGTGGAAAAGTCGGAGTTGCTGTCGCGGCTGCTGCAGGAACGGAAAATTCCTCACAATTTGCTTAATGCTAAACCGGAAAATGTGGAGCGGGAGTCGGAAATTATCGCTCAAGCCGGACGAAAAGGCGCTGTGACGATCGCGACCAACATGGCGGGACGCGGTACTGATATTATTTTGGGCGGTAATTCTGAGTACATGGCGCGCCTCAAGTTGCGGGAGTATTTTATGCCCCGGATCGTGCAACCAGAGGATGACGAGGGGTTTTCTGTGGTGCAAGTGCCTGGTATTAGTGGCCGCCCCGCACCTCAAGGTTTTGGTCAAACTGCGAAAAAGGTAAAGTCTTGGAAAGCTTCGGCGCAGATTTTCCCGACGCAGCTATCGAAAGATGCCGAGCAAATGCTCAAAGCGGCGGTGGAATTGGCGGTGAAGGAGTACGGGGAGCGATCGCTCTCGGAATTGCAAGCCGATGATATCGTGGCTATAGCTTCGGAAAAAGCGCCGACAAAAGACCCCGTAATTCAAAAGTTGCGGGAAGCTTACAATTTAACTCGCAGGGAATACGATGCTTTTACCAGCACCGAACACGATGAAGTCGTGCAGTTGGGAGGCTTGCACGTCATCGGTACCGAACGCCACGAATCGCGCCGGATCGACAATCAGTTGCGCGGCCGGGCGGGACGCCAAGGAGACCCTGGTTCTACGCGGTTTTTCTTGAGTTTGGAAGACAATTTGCTTAGGATTTTCGGTGGCGAACGGGTGGCCGGTTTGATGAAGGCTTTCGGTGTTGAGGAAGATATGCCGATCGAATCTGGAATGCTGACTCGTTCCCTAGAAGGCGCTCAGAAAAAAGTCGAAACCTACTATTACGACATCCGCAAGCAGGTATTTGAATACGACGAAGTGATGAACAATCAGCGTCGAGCAATCTATGCGGAACGTCGCCGAGTATTAGAAGGTTTGGACTCCAAAGAACAGGTAATTAAGTATGCCGAACAGACGATGGACGACATCGTAGGAGCATACATCAATCCCGATTTACCTTCGGAAGAATGGGAACTCGACAAATTGGTGAGCAAGGTGAAGGAATTTGTTTATCTGCTCGCTGACATGACACCGGATCAGCTAGAAGATTTGTCAGTTGAGGAAATTAAAACATTCCTGCACGAACAAGTCCGCAATGCTTACGACATTAAAGAAGCGGAAGTTAATGCAATCCGAGCCGAATTGATGCGAGATGCGGAACGGTTCTTTATTTTGCAGCAAATTGATACTTTGTGGCGGGAACACTTGCAACAAATGGATGCTTTGCGTGAGTCTGTAGGACTGCGTGGTTACGGCCAGAAAGACCCGTTAATCGAGTACAAAACTGAAGGTTACGAGCTGTTTTTGGACATGATGACGGATATCCGCCGCAATGTGGTTTATTCGCTGTTCCAGTTCCAGCCACAGCCGGCAATGCAAGTTTCACCAGAGATGGTTTGAAAATAGTTAACAGTTGACTGCAACTGGTTCCCAAACTCTTGCTGGGAACCAGTTGCAGATTTGGGATTAGACCCAATCTTCTTGATCGCTTTTTTGTTTCCTGTAAACTTCACCTGTGGCGTGAATTTTACGGGTTTGTTCGTAAAGACTTTCTTCGGTATAATTCCATTTTTGCAAGACTTTTTTTAAGTCCGATTGAATATCTCTAGCGCCGGGAAAGCCTCGGTAGCGAATTATCAATCTTGCTAATTCCGATAAATTGTAGTCGGTTGCTTCTCCTCCTAATAAAGTATCGACACTGGCTCGATCGCGCTTGTATTGCGGATGCTGCTGATCTTGAATTTTTTCGACTGAATCCATACTATTTATGTTTCCCAATCATTTAGAATACCTAGATGCCCGACTTGTTGAAGAAGTCGGGTATCTAATGAGAGTTAAAGTTTTACTATGTTTTCGCTTCAGTCATTCCCAGAAATTTTTGTGTTTGTTCAGTAATACCAAATAATCGATCGCCGTGACAAAAGATTTCCCAGGCGCGAATTCCCATAAAACCAATACCTGCAACTGCCAAGGGCATCGCTGCGGCACTTAAAAGCGCGGCAATGGGGGGAAATATCATGCACAGTGTTAACAGAATGCCAGTAATAACACCACCAGCAATGCCAGCTTTGGCGGTGGCAGTGGCGACTTGTTCGACTAACTCTGACTGGGTAATTTTGCCTTCAACGCACAATAACGAGTTTTCTAATATCGAAAATACTAACTCAATTACTGCTGCGGCGATCGCCCCTTTCATTGCAGCCCCAACTATTTCCGCAACTGCTGCTTTAAACGCTGCATCCGCTAAAACTTGCTTAGCGACTGCTAATTCTGCGGCAGTCATGTCTGCACCACCGCGAGAACGATTCACTCGAAAATGTTCAAAAATTCCGTTAGCAGCTTCGCTGCCGCCTCCATTGACGTGCGCTTGGATGTGACTCCAATCTTTATCTTGACAGAAGTTGCGAATTGCTTCTGGCCCTTGGGCACGAATTTGGGCGGGTATGGATTCAAATACTTTTGCTGCTTCTTGCACATTTCGGATGCCGTCACGCATTCCAGCCCTAGCAAATTTCGATTGCAGAGTGGTTGGCAGGTTCTCAAAACGGATGTTATGTGCTATTTTAAAAGCTTCTTGAGTGGCGATCGCCCCTGCACTAACAATTGAACTTGGCGCTGATTGTACCCACGCCGTTAATACAGTTGCATTTTCCTCAACTTTAGCAGCGATTTCGTTGGCTAAGTTTTGGGTATCGGCAACAGTTTCTTGTACTTTAGCCGTTAGGAATTCGAGCGGATTCTGGCTAATTTCCATGTTGATCCAGCTTGCATCGTTAATGATTGAATTATTTTGACTATAACATTCCTTTTGGGTAAGTGTTACTTTTTACTGAATTGCTTCTCGCTTCTAACTCCGGCTGTAAATTTAGAGCTTTTTTTTGATAAAATAAACCTTCATTGATTCGACCTTGCTCTTCCAAACTTTTGCCTAAATTCCAATAAGCAACTGCTAAATCTGGTTGAAGAACGATAGATTTTTGGTAGTAACTTATGGCATCATCGAGCTGGCCTTGTTTGTAAAACATACTGCCCAAATTAACATAGGCTTCGACAAAATTAGGATCAAATTCGATCGCCTTGGAGTAAGCGCGAATCGCGGCGTCTATTTTACCTTGGGCTTGCAAGATATTGCCGAGAGTTTTGTAGGCGGCGGCGAAATTGGGTTGCTGGCGAAGTGCTTGGTAACAGGATGCGATCGCCTCTACATATTTCTGTTGCGTATAATAAATTTCAGCTATCTTGTTAAGTGCGATCGCACTCTCCGTTTGAATGGCTAGTAATTTTTGATATTCAGCGATCGCCTCCTCAAGTTTTCCTGATTTCTGAAGGCTATCGCCCGCTGACAAATACTGCTCTGCTAACTCGGAATTTGCGGTCATAGATTTTACTTTAACAGCCGAAACTACTTTACCACAAGTGTTAGTTAGCAACCGCGATTTCTAGGGATATTGTGACTATTTGATATTTTAAATTTGTTTTTGTACCAACATAGGACTTACGCAATCATTCCAGGTATGGGGCAACCACGGGGGGTTTGCCCTACAAAACACTATATGGGGCAACCACGGGGGGTTTGCCCCTACAAAACACTATATATTGAGGCTGTGCGTAAGTCCTGCAACAGTGCGGACAGTTTTTGATTACCAACAGCTTAGAAACCGAGTTTCTAACACCCATGCGTCAGCCTGGAAACTGTCGGAAGTGTTGATAGATAAATTAGCTAAATGTTCGATCGCCCTAGCTGTTCAAAAATTAATTGAACGGGCGATCGAAAAAATTAAGGAGACAGTCGCCACACCTTAATCGTGTCGTCAAAACTGCCACTGATCAGAGTTTTGTCTTGAGGATTAAAAGCCAAATCCACCCAGGTAGAATGACCCTTCAGCGTGCCCGCGATTTCGCCGGAACTCATGCGCCACAGCTTGATAGTCCCGCTCAAATCCGCGCTGGCGAGTTTGTCTCCGTCGGGACTGAAAGTCAAGGACTTAACCTTGTCGGAATGGCCGATCAAAGTCCGCAGCAAAAAACCGTTGGGCTGCCCGGAGTGATTATTTGCGCTGATATCCCACAGCTTCACCGTCTTGTCCCAACTGCCGCTGGCGAGAGTTTGACCGTCCGGGCTGATGGCCAGAGACCAAACCGCCTCGGAATGACCCCAAAGAGTTTCTTTCAATTCCCCAGTCTGCCAGTTCCACAGGTTGATCTTACCGTCGCTGCTGCCGATCGCCAAAGTTTCTCGATCGGGGCTGAAAGCCACCGACTGCACCTCGTCAAAAACCTGCTTGAGAGTTTCCAACTCGGCCCCGCTTTCGACTTGCCACAACTTCAAAGTTTTGTCCTTACCGACACTGGCCACTGTCTGGCTATCGGGACTGAAAACCACCGAGAACACGCCGTCTGTGTGTCCGTCCAACGTCCGAATTAACTTGCCCGAATAGAAATTCCACAATTTAATCGTACCGTCAACGCCACCGCTGGCGATCGTCCTGCCGTCGGGACTGACTGCCACCGACCACACCGGCCCCAAATGTCCTGCTAAAACCTTGAGCAGCTTGCCATGACGCTTGTGCCGCAAGTGAATTGTGCCGTCGTTATTCCCGCTGACGATTACGCGGCCCTGGGGAGCTACTGCTACCGCCCAAACCGGGTTTTTGTCTTGATCCGCCAGAGTCCGCACTGCGGGTCGGGACTGCAATGCCTCACCGTTGAAATCCTGCATCGGGGGCGGATTGAACCGAATTTCGGGAATGCTAGAAACAGGCTCGGAAGAAGTGAAAGCCTGCGGTGCAGGAGATGGCAAGCGAACACCCAGCACTACCGACAGCAGGGCAACCGCAGTTCCTCCCCACATAGCCAAAGTCCACTTGGGTTTGCTGAGAATCACGTCTACCGGTGCCGGGCCATATTTCATGTCTGTGAGAATTGCCTCGGTCGAGCGATAGCGTTTTGATGGTTCTCGCTGCACCATTTTATCCAGAATGCGGCCGAGTCGCGCCGAAACTGGTACTTTCAAATAATGTCTCCAGGCCCAACTTTCGGATTTGATGTCAAACAAATCAAAGGGCGACATTCCCGTTAACAAGTGAATGCAAGTGACGCCCAAACTGTAGATGTCGCTGCTCTTAATCGCTTGGCCTTTAATTTGTTCCGGGGCCGCGTATTCCGCAGAACCTGTCACCGTTTTTGTTTTCAGCGGCCCGCTATTAGCCGGAATTGCCGCGCCGAAATCGACTAAAACTAGCCCAGAGGAACTTTCTTGGGACAGGGGATGTAGATCCTCTTTCCCTGCCAAAGCTGGGGATGCTTGGGGAGTTTTGCGGTGAATAATATTGGACGGTTTGATATCTCCGTGAATCAGTTGATGTTCGTGAACAAATTGCAGGACTGGCAACAATTCACTCAGCAGATACCAAATTTGAATTTCTTTAACAACACCTTTTTCTGAAAGCCGATCGGCTAAATTACGGCCTTCGATGTATTCTTGCACTAAATACTGGCAGCCTTCGACTTCAAAAGATGCCAGCAGCTTTGGTATTTGGGGATGTTTCCCCAACTCGTCGAGAACTGACGCCGAGCCGCGAAATGTCCGGTTTTGCTGTGTGCCACCGTCTGCGGCTGCTGCTGAGCCGCAGAACTGTTGAATGACGCAGCGGGGTTGCGAAGGTTGGTCTTCATCGACTGCTAAGAAGGTGCGACAAGTGAGACTTTGACCGAGGGTGTGAAAGACTCGGTAGCGACCTTTTAGCAGCAAATTCGACTCGCAACTTTTGCAGACTGTCGCGCGATCGAGATTTTGGGGATTCTGGCAATTGGGATTGGTGCAGTAACTCATTTGTCTTTCCGCTGGAGACCCCCGTCCGACATTCTTGCTGGTGGGGGAGGAAAGCGGGGCGGTGCGTGCCGCTTCCTATGGACAAATTCAATAATTGGAATCTTTGCTTTATGATAATTGTTTCCCAGATTTTCGCCACAATTGCTTGGGTCGATCGCGCGTAAATAATTGCTGACTTTCCTGCGAGCGAGGTTTAATAGGTCGATCGTACGGGCGGCATCTCCTGCCCAACCCCTACTCCCCACAAGAAAATCATTCTTCGCTTCACAGGCCGGAAAGCCTGTTCTTTAGAATGGTGCAATATCTCAGTTGTTACCGAATTAAGCTATACTGTCATAGCGAATACTTGCAGTGCGATCGCACCAAATCAATCGCGAGAGCTTGCCAAATATCCGCGATTCTTTGTTCTATGGAGTGAATCTAAAAGTTCAAATCTCCCATCTCAAATCGACTAACCGGTTAAAACTCAGGCAATTTTTTTCAAACTAACTACTAACTTTTAACTATTACTTATGCCGTTAATTCGCGTTCCCAAACCTTGGGAAATTCTCGAACCCCAAATTACCCCAGAAACAGCCTTTCTCAACCGCCGCCGCTTCATGACAAATTTAATTGGCGCCGGTGTGACTGCTTCGCTGCTGCCACTGACTGGCTGCCAAAGCAATCCTAGCTCAAAAAATGCTCTGGATCAAAGCTCAACCCAAGCATATGCGGGATTGAGCCGGAATCCCGACTTTGCGAAAGTCGATCGAGCGATTACCGACGAAGGCTTAGCTACAAAATACAACAATTTTTACGAATACGGCGGCACAAAATCTATTTGGCAAGCCGCTCAAGCTTTGCCAACAGAAAACTGGAAAGTAGAAGTAGGCGGTTTAGTAAAAAATCCCCGTACTTATGATATTGACGACCTCTACAAAAAATTTCCTATCGAAGAACGAGTTTATCGATTTCGCTGTGTAGAAGCCTGGGCGATGGTAGTTCCTTGGGTCGGATTTCCCATGAAATTACTGATGGCTGATGTCGAACCGCAATCGAAGGCTAAATTCGTTCGCTTCACCTCATTTTACGACCCCAAAATAACTCCCGGCCCCGGTTTGATGTCGCAATTTTATCCTTGGCCTTATACCGAAGGTCTGCGAATTGAAGAAATGGCGAACGATTTAGCATTTTTTGCCACAGGCTTGTATGGCCGAAGGCTACCTAAGCAAAATGGTGCGCCACTGCGGCAAGTGATTCCTTGGAAATACGGTTTTAAGGGCGCAAAGTCGATCGTCAAAATTGAATTTGTCGAAAAACAGCCCGCCACTTTTTGGAATACAATCGGTTCCAACGAATACGCTTTTGAAGCAAATGTCGAACCCGACAAGCCGCACCCCAGATGGTCGCAGGCCAGCGAACGGATAGTCGGCCCCGGTAACAGTTGGTCGTGGGAAACACGCCCAACTTTGCCCTATAACGGTTACGGCGAATATGTAGCGAGTTTGTACAGTTAATTAACTACGCGAGATGTAATTTGAGAAACAGGCTTTTCTGCTTCTCAAATTATTAATTTATCTCTTTTCTCTTTCTCTGCGCCCTCTGCGTTCTCTGCGGTTAATAAAAAAAAAGATTTTTTTTCGGTTCAGCAAAATGAAATACAGGACACGGCAATGCCCTATCACTACCCTATACCTGCACTTTGTTTGTAAATTTTACCTTGATTTTGCAGGAGATCGACTACAATAAAAATTGATGAAGCTACCAAGGAATTGTTAAATGGTAACAACAACATCAACTCCCATCGAGCAGCAAACTACCCCAGCAGAAAACCGAGTTATTTTAAAAGGTGTCAGTTGGTCAACTTTTAAAGCATTGCTGGCAGATGTTGGGGACGATAGAGCTTGGAGAATTGCTTACGATGGAGGAGTATTAGAAATCAGGATGCCACATCTAGAACATGAAGTTCCGAAAGGACTGATAGAAAGCTTTATTGAAGCTACAGCAGACGAGCTAGAAATCGAAGTGATGAAAGCTGGTTCTCTGACTCTCGAACGGGAAGATTTAACTCGTGCTGTCGAACCTGATACTTGTTTCTACATTCAAAATGAAGCCAGCGTCAGAGGTAAAAGAGATATCAACCTCCCAGAGGATTTGCCGCCGGATTTAGCAATAGAGTCGGATTACACGAATTCTTCAGTTAATAAAGATTCCATATATGCTGCTCTTGGTGTTCCCGAACTTTGGAGGTATCGGCGGGAATCTCTGCAAGTTTATCAACTTGTCGAGGGAAAATATGAAATATGCGATCGCAGTTTAGCTTTCCCCTTTTTACCCGTTGCCGAAATTCCCGGTTTCATCGAACAAAGCAGAACAGTCGGACAGCGGGCGGCTGTGCGTTTATTTCGGCAGAGAATTAGAGAAATCTTACCGAGTCAAAGTTAACGCAAAAATCCGAATTGCTGTAGTTGAAAAACTAGCAAGTCAATTTAAATTACATCAGCGTTAATTAGCGTTCATCTGCGGTTAATAAAATATTTAATCTCGATATAAAATCAATTGACAAACTCCTGCACTCTCTGCCAAACTCGCTCCACTAAATCTGGTGTGCTAACATCAAACCATTCAATTTCAGGATAGGCCCGAAACCAAGTCCGCTGCCTCTTCGCAAATTGCCGCGTGTGCAAAATTGTTAATTCTTTGGCTTCTTCAAGCTTAATGTCGCCAGCCAAATATTGTTTCATTTCCTGATAGCCCAGCGTGTTCAAGAGTGGCAAGTCGCAGCCGTATTTTTTACACAAATATTCTACTTCAGCAATCCAACCGCATTCTAGCATTTGTTCGGTGCGCTGTTTGATACGATCGACCAAAACATCGATCGCGCAATCCAACCCAATTTGTAAAATAGGATAATTGGGAGGATTTTCGCCCTGCTGTTCCGAAATAGGGCGACCGGTGACATAACATACTTCCAGTGCCCTTAAAGTTCTTACTGGATCATTGAGGTGAATTTTCTCAGCCGCAGACCGATCGACCTGCTGCAACATCGCGTAACATTGAGATTGTCCGAGTTCGGCAAGTTGCGATCGCAATTCGGGCATCGGCCCTACCCTCGGAATTTTTAAACCGCGCACGATCGATTTAATATATAAGCCCGTCCCTCCCACCAACAACAGAGGAGGAGACAGGGGAAAATCGACAGCAGCAATTAAATTTTGAGCTTGTTGCTGGTACTCTGCTAGTGTCAGCGTTTCCGTCGGATCGCAGATGTCAATTAAGTGATGCGGTACAGAAGTGCGATCGACCGCCGTCGGTTTTGCGGTTCCGATGTCAAATTCGCGGTACACTTGACGGGAGTCCGCACTCAGGATCGAGGATTGCAGTCGCCCCGCCAAAGCCAAAGCCACTCCCGACTTCCCCGTCGCCGTCGCTCCGCAAATCGTAATTAATTTAGGCATAAGCTGTCGCACATTTCCCTATAAAAACTCTCAAATCCTCTCCTCTCCATGCTTTCGCCTCTCTCCATCCACTGATTCACGGCGATCAACCAGGGCAGTCCTCCAGCAATCTCAAAACTATTCCCCTCCGTCCCCCCAATAAATTTCCCTTCAGAAAGCCCTAGCATCGCCTTTAACGGTTTTGTGCTATAATTTTAGGAGTTTTCCCATTTTAGAAGCTTTCGGGGCTTTAGGCCTCATTATTGGAGCTATTTTTGTATGACCAGCAGCTACAGCGCCGACCAGATTCAAGTTCTCGAAGGTCTCGAAGCAGTCCGTAAACGACCGGGGATGTACATCGGTACCACCGGGCCGCGAGGACTCCACCATCTAGTTTACGAGGTTGTGGACAATTCCATAGATGAGGCGCTGGCTGGCCACTGCACTCACATCGAGATTGACATCAACGCCGACGGTTCCGTTACCGTGACAGACGACGGCCGGGGCATTCCCACCGGCATCGTTGCCAAGACTGGCAAATCAGGAATAGAAACAGTAATGACTGTACTTCACGCCGGGGGTAAATTTGGCGGTGGTGGCTACAAGGTTTCTGGAGGATTGCACGGTGTAGGTATTTCTGTTGTTAACGCGCTGTCCGAGTGGGTAGAAGTGACAGTTTGGCGCGACCAAAAAGAACATTTACAGCGCTACGAAAGAGGCAATCCAGTTACTGAACTTACTGCCAAGCCCAACAAAGGTACTCGCACCGGCACTTCAGTTTCTTTCTTGCCAGATACTCAAATATTTAGCACTGGCATTGAATTTGATTACACTATACTCGCCGGGCGCTTGCGAGAATTGGGTTACTTGAATGCGGGCGTGAGAATTACGTTTAGCGACCACCGTTTGGAACTGCTTAAAAGTAGCGAACCTCGCGTCGAAACATACTGTTATGAGGGCGGAATTAAGGAATATATCGCCTACATGAACCGCGAAAAGCAGCCTCTGCACGAAGAAGTGATCTACGTGCAAGGAGAACGCAACAACGTGCAGATAGAAGTGGCTTTGCAGTGGTGCGTTGATGCTTTTAGTGACAACGTTCTAGGTTTTGCTAACAACATTCGGACGATCGACGGTGGCACACACTTAGAAGGTTTGAAGGCTGTTTTGACGCGGACGATGAATTCGATCGCCCGCAAGCGCAACAAAATCAAAGAAAACGAGCCCAACCTCGCCGGCGAAAATGTTCGCGAAGGTTTGACAGCAGTCATTTCGGTCAAAGTCCCAGACCCGGAATTTGAAGGCCAAACTAAAACTAAGTTGGGAAATACAGAAGTTCGGGGAATTGTCGATTCCTTAGTAGGCGAAGTATTAACAGAATATTTGGAGTTTCGCCCCCAAGTAGCTGACGCTATTTTAGAAAAAGCTATTCAGGCATTTAAGGCTGCTGAAGCCGCCCGCCGTGCCCGCGATTTAGTGCGCCGAAAATCAGTCTTAGAATCGTCTCCTTTGCCTGGAAAATTAGCGGACTGTAGTTCCAGAGACCCCGCCCTGTCTGAGATATACCTGGTGGAGGGGGATTCTGCAGGCGGATCGGCAAAACAAGGGCGCGATCGCCAATTCCAAGCAATCCTGCCTTTGCGCGGTAAAATTCTCAACATTGAGAAAACCGACGACGCCAAAATCTACAAAAATAACGAAATTCAATCGTTAATTACAGCCCTGGGTTTGGGCATCAAAGGCGAAGAATTCGATCCGGGTCAATTGCGGTATCACCACATCGTAATTATGACTGACGCTGACGTAGATGGTGCTCACATCCGCACGCTGTTGCTGACTTTCTTCTACCGCTATCAGCGCGCACTTGTAGACCAAGGTTACATCTATATTGCTTGTCCTCCTCTCTATAAAGTGGAACGGGGACGCAATCATTACTACTGTTACAGCGATCGCGAAATGAACAATCTCATCCGCAATGAATTTCCGGCGAATGCTAATTACACCATTCAGCGGTTCAAAGGTTTGGGTGAAATGATGCCGACACAGTTGTGGGATACGACGATGAACCCAGAAACTCGGACGCTGAAACGGGTGGAGATTGAAGACGCTGCTGAGGCCGATCGCATCTTTACGATCTTAATGGGCGATCGTGTCGCCCCCCGCCGCGAATTCATCGAAACCTACGGCCCCAAACTCAACCTCCTCGACTTGGACATCTAAATTAATCATTAGTCGTCAGTCGTTAACTAACAGCTAATAGCTGAGGACTAATGACTAAACTTTTGCGGCCCTGATGCCTTCTGCCCTTTCGGGCGATCGGGCATCAGGGCCGTTTGATGTTTCTAGGTTTTGTTATAAAAATTAATACAATCTCTCATCAAATCGATCTAAGGTAAACACTTAGGTAATTTTTAGATTTTTGGCGCATCCATCAGCTACCACAAAAATAGAAGGTTGGACAAATATAGCATGAGCATCAATTTAGCGACCAAATTGCGTGAGGGAACCAAAAAGTCCCACACAATGGCAGAAAACGTCGGTTTTGTCAAGTGTTTTTTAAAAGGCGTTGTAGAAAAAACTTCTTACCGGAAGTTAGTAGGAAACCTCTACTTTGTCTACTCGGCAATGGAAGAGGAAATGGAACGCCAAAAGCAGCATCCGGTTGTTTCAAAAATTTACTTTTCTGAGTTGAATCGCAAACAAAGCTTAGAGCAAGATTTATTTTACTACTACGGTGCGAATTGGCGCGAACAAGTAGCTCCGTCAGCTGCAGCTAAAGCTTATGTGGAGCGAATTCGCGAGATTTCAGCGACTGCCCCGGAACTGTTAGTAGCTCACTCTTACACTCGCTACTTGGGCGATTTATCCGGCGGACAAATCCTGAAGGGAATTGCCCAGCGCGGGATGAATCTTTCCGAGGGAGAAGGCACTGCTTTCTATGAATTCCAGGATATTCCTGATGAAAAAGAATTCAAGGCTAACTACCGTCAGGCAATGAATGAACTGCCGATTGACGAAGCAACAGCAGAACGAATTGTTGACGAAGCTAATGCAGCTTTTGGCATGAACATGAAGATGTTCATGGAGTTAGAAGGCAATTTGATTAAAGCAGTTGGTCAGATGCTTTTCAATACTCTGACGCGGAAGCGCGGTGGCGCCAGTACCGAATTGGCTACTGCTGATTGAGTTAAAGCTCACTGGGGATAATTTGAGCCTCGTTTAAGAGGAAAAACTTAAATCCTGGGGGTTTGATGGCTGCTTTTACAGTCACCAAAGCTCCGGGATTTTGCATGATGGGCGATCGACTTTTTAACTCACAACTCAACACTATCACCTTCCCACGCCGCGATCAGGAGGCTCCTCGTCCGGGACAGGCAAAGAACTCGGTCTTACCTGCCGCTCCAAATACTTGCTCAAAGCGTAAGCGATATCCCCACGAGTCATCGGTTTCAAAGGATTAATCTTATTAGTTGCGATATCAACATTAACAAACCCTTCATAAAGTGCAGTAGCTATAGACTTTCTAGCCCAACTAGGAATTTCGCCTGCATCTGGATACTTAGCTAAAATCTCGGAAATGCTGGCATCAGGAAACTGAAAAACCCCGTAAGCTTGAGCAAAAATCGCTAAAGCTTCCGCGCGAGTCACCCTTTGATTAGGGAAAAACATTCTGTCGCGATATCCACTCATTGTTCCCGTTTTCAAAACAGTTTGAATCGCACTGTAAGCCCAGTAACTCTTCGGTACGTCCGGCAATTCTTTATCCGCTTTCTGAGCGGTTTTCCGCCGTTCCAAACCAAAAGTTTTTACTAAAATCACCGCCAAATCAGCACGACTGACAAGACCCTCAGCATTAAAATTGCCACTGGCATCTTTATTCATCAACCCTGCACTTACAACCCGGTCGATCGGGTCAATTATTTCTTGAGATTGAACCGCCATAGGCACTCCTTGCAGTAGGGCGATAGCCAAAAAAATACTCACTAACCTTTTCACGATTTTAATCCTTTCTGTAGCTAAAACAATCATGAAAACAGCAGTAATATTTTTTCCGGTTCCCTCGGTATTATTCTGTGGTTTCGGCGGTGCGCTAGATTTGGGGATTATATATTAAAATCCAACATTTGCTTCCGGCAAAGCGCCCTGCATTTTACCCAACCAATCAATCAAATTATCCAATTGCTTTTGGGCCGTCAAAACCGCCATACCTCGAATAGTAACCTTCCCCTTGCTGTAGACAAAACGAGAGCGCAAATGTTCCGGCAAATTAGCCTTGAGCAAATTCCAAGCAGGCTCTTCCATCGCCGTTTCCAAAACTATGTTCTGCTTATTCTCCGGTTTGATACGAGAAAAACCGATTTTTTTAGCAATTTGTTTGAGTTCGACCACACGGATAAGTTGCTGGGCTGGCAGAGGAATTGGCCCATAGCGATCGCACCAATCAGCCTGAATCTGCTGTAATTCTTCAGGAGTATTAGCAGAAGCCACAGACCGGTAAGCGCTCATCTTTTGATCCAAATCTGCGATGTAATCGGCAGGAATAAACGCCGTCAAAGTTAGGTCAATTTGCGCGTCCTCAACTTTCGGAATTTCCTGACCCTTAATTTCCCGAATGGCTTCCTCTAACATTTCAGCATACAAATCAAAACCGATCGCCTCCATTTGACCAGATTGTTCAGTACCCAAAACATCACCCGAACCGCGAATTTCCATATCTCGGACAGCCAACTGATAGCCAGAACCCAACTGGGCAAACTCTTGAATTGCGCGCAGCCGCTGCCTTGCAGCATCAGAAAGTTGGTTCTGCTTGGGATAAAACAGCCAAGCATGAGCTTGAATCCCCGCGCGTCCCACCCGTCCCCGCAACTGGTAAAGCTGACCCAAACCAAACTTCTGCGCGTCTTCAATTAAAATAGTATTGACTCGCGGAATATCCAAACCCGACTCAATAATCGTCGTACACACCAAAATATCGAAATCTGCCGCACTGAAAGTCAGCATGATTGATTCTAGTTCCGACGCCTCCATTTGACCGTGGGCGATCGCAATTCTGGCAGACGGAACCATCTCCTGCAACTGAGCGGCCAACTCATCAATCCCCTCAATCCGCGGCACCACGTAAAACACCTGACCGCCCCTGTCCAATTCTTGACGAATTGCCGAGCGCACCGTTTCTGCGTTATAGGGAGCCAAATGCGTCTGAATCGGGCGTCTGCTGGGAGGCGGAGTCGCAATCAAACTCATCTCGCGAATCCCCGAGAGGGACATATACAAAGTCCGGGGAATCGGCGTTGCTGTCAGAGTCAGAACATCTACCTCTGTTTTGAGAGATTTAATTGCTTCCTTTTGCTTAACTCCAAACCGCTGTTCTTCATCCACCACCAACAAGCCCAAATCCCGAAATTTAATCGCCTTGCTCAAAACAGCTTGAGTACCCACAATCACATCTAATTCCCCAGTCGCCAAACGCTTGTGAATCTCCCGGCGCTCGGTTTCAGTCCGAAAGCGATTGAGCAAACCAACTTCGATCGGATAAGGGGAAAAACGCTCCGAGAGCGTGTGATAGTGCTGTTGGGTCAAAATCGTCGTCGGCGCGAGCAAAGCCACCTGCTTGCCCGCCGTAACCGCCTTAAAAATTGCTCTCAGAGCAACTTCTGTCTTACCAAAACCGACATCGCCACAGACCAAGCGATCCATCGGTCGATCGCCCTCCATGTCGCGTTTCACATCCTGAGTTGCCTTCAACTGATCGGGGGTTGGCTGGTAAGGAAAAGAATCCTCCAATTCTTGTTGCCAAGGCATATCAGGAGGAAAAGCGTAACCTGTTTGTTTAGCTCTTTTAGCATAAAGATTCAGCAAATCCACTGCCAATTTTTTAACGGCTTTGCGAACCTTTGTTTTAGTTTTTTCCCAAGTTTGGCCTGTCAGCTTGTTGAGATCGGGTACTTTATCGCCTACAGTCCGAAACCTCGACAAAGCGCCCAATTGATCGGCTGCCACTCTCAGAGTACCGTCAGCGTATTGAAGCACCAAATATTCGCGAGTTTCGCGATCGATCGTCAAACGTTCCAACTTGATAAATTTGCCCACTCCGTGCTGGCGGTGAACCACATAATCACCAGGGCTTAATTTATTCGGGTCTACTTGCTTAGAAGCAGCACGACGGCGCTTGCGGACGTAGCTAAAAGTAGCGAGAGAATGCTGACCGTAAAATTCCCGATCGGTAATTAAAACTATCCGAAAAGTCGGCAGAATAAAACCTTCCAATTCGGCCACCCCGCTGTACTTCAAAGCAACCGGAACGTGCTGCAATTGCAACTTGTCGATCGCCAAATAATCGCGTGGATTCACCACAAACTGAGCCGGACAGTCGTGTTCCGACAGCAGAGAAACCGATCGACTCGGTTGAGCCGAAACCAGAAAAATGGTAAAACCCCGATCGCGCTCTTCCCTGAGCATTTGAGACAGCTTCGCAAATTGGTGAGGCATCACCGGCACAGGCCGAGAAGCCAAATTAATCGCAGACGGTAGCTGGTCGCCCTCGGCAGAGTTTTGAATTTTTTTAGTAGTAGAATCTTCTGCCAATTCTGAAAGTTCTAGCCGTTCGAAAGCTGCGACATCTGCCATAGATTCAGCAAACGTGCGGTGAATTTTTGGAACTTTCAAATTAGCAATTGGCAATTTTTCTGTAGCCTCACCAGCAACTGCCGATTCCCGATTGCAATTATTCCACTGTTCCTGTGCATTCTCATACCAGCGGTCGCTGTGACCTTCGCACCCTTGCGGTTCGTCAATAACAACTAAAGTAGTTTCTGTCAAATAATCCAACAAAGATGCAGGTTGCTCGAACGCTAAACCCAACAGCCTGCGGACAAATTTTTCGGCTTCATTTTCTGGGTCTACAGAGCCTAGTTGGTTAATTTCGTCAATATTTTTTTCAGATAAAACTGCTTTAATAATTGTGTTAAAATTAGTGGGAGTTAAAACTAATCGATCGACCTTATCGAGCGATCGCTGGGAAGACGGATCGAACTCCCGAATTTGCTCCAAATTATCTCCGAACCATTCCAGCCGCACTGGCAACTCCGCCGCTACGGGAAAGACATCGACAATATCGCCCCGGCGACTCCACTGGCCCTCCATTTCCACCAGAGTCACCCGATCGTACCCCATCGACACCAGTTGACGATCCAGTATCTTTGAGTCTTGAACCGCACCTCGCTTCAGCGTCAGACAGTAGGGTTCAAAAGCAGCAGGTGGGGGCAAGTGAGACTGGAGAGCTCTTTCGGTAGCTACAATCGCGATCGGCTTAGAATTAGCGTTTGTTTCTTGTTTCTCGACCAAATCCGCCAGCACCTGCATTTGTCCCCACGTCATTTCGTTCTCGTCGGAGTAAGATAGCTCGTAGGGTGAAGCCTCCGAAGTCGGGTAAAAATGTACGGTTTGCCAGCCCATCGCCTCTAAAGAGGCAACCCAGCGGCCGGCTTCTTCTAAAGTAGCCGTTACTGCCAATAAGTTTCGCCCCTCTTGCTGTGCGAGGGCGGAAGCTACCAAAGCTTTAGGCAAACGGGCGATGCCGGACAGTTGCACGTAGCGATGGCGCTTGAGCTTGTTGAGGAGTTCTGTTGCTAGGGGCGATCGCCCGAGGGTACGAATTATTGAAGAGAAAGTCATGCGCTTTTAATTTTAATCCCTGATCGGCGAAGGCTCTTTCCCTTTGCCTGTTAAGGAGATTGTACGACAAACATCCATGATTGTGCCGCTCTGCTGTTGACGCATGGGAACTTAACTAGAGATAGATTTCTGCTTTAATATGTCGATCCTGCGATCGCGATCGAGCCAGTTCCGTTAATATAGGGCCAGGCTTAGAAAAAATTTCGATTTTGCGATCGAGATTCGCAGCTTCCAGACCTCTCCTGTGACTGCACCCAAAGACGGATACAAGCCCCCGACTCAAGTTGTGAAGATCGAAGAATTTTAGACATTAGGGAAATCCCCCAGATACTGGCGGCGTCGTCAATCTAAAATCTAAAATCTAAAATCGACTAACCGGGCACAGCGCTTTGCCGTTACTACCGAAAATTTTAGAAATGTCCCCAAGTACCGATATTCTGATTGTTCTCCTACTGGTTTTCCTCAATGGCTTATTTGTAATGTCAGAGATGGCCATCATCTCTGTACGGAAGGTGAGACTGCAACAGATGGCCAACCAAGGTTCGATCAATGCCCGCGTAGCTTTGGATCTGGCTAATGCCCCCAATCAGTTCTTGCCGACAGTTCAAATCGGGATTACGATGCTGGCCATTCTGTCGGGCGCTTTCGGAGAAACGACGATTTCTAGAAGGGTAGAGCCTTTGTTGCGGCTGATCCCTGCCCTCGCGCCCTACTCTCAGACGATCGCCTCAGTAGTAGCAGTTTTAACGATCACTTATCTGACCCTAATTATCGGCGAACTTGTGCCGAAGCGGCTAGCGCTCAACAACCCGGAACCCATCGCCTCAAGCGTAGCAATTCCCATGCGAATGCTCTCAAAAATTGGCGCTCCGGCGGTTTTTCTGTTAAGTTATTCCACTGACTTAGTGATGCGGATCATGGGGATTGTGCCTTCTACAGAACCGCAAGTTACAGAGGAAGAAATTAAAGTTTTGATCGAGCAAGGAACAGAAGCCGGAACCTTTGAAGAAGCCGAACAAGATATGGTGGAAAGAGTGTTTCGTTTGGGCGATCGGCGAGTCAGCGCCTTAATGACTCCGCGTCCCGATCTTACCTGGCTCGACCTCGACGACTCAGTGGAAGAAAACCGCCAAAAAATGCTCGGCAGTGGTCATTCTCGGTTTCCCGTGTGTCAGGGAGGACTCGACAACGTTGTCGGTTTAGTACACGTTACTGATATGCTGTCTCGGACTTTAACTGGTCAACCGCTAGATTTAAGCGCTTCTTTACGACGACCGTTATTTGTACCGGAAAGCACGCGAGGTTTAAAAGTATTAGAACTTTTCAAACAATCTAGCAATCAAATTGCCTTGGTAGTAGACGAATACGGCGTCATTCAAGGATTGGTTACAGTCAACGACATTTTAGTGGAACTCGTTGGCGACTTTCCCTCGATTGAAGATGCTGACGAACCTCAAACCGTCCAGCGCGAAGACGGTTCTTGGCTGTTAGACGGAATGCTAGCAGTCGAAGATTTTTTTGAGCTATTTGGAATCGAAGAGTCAGCAGAACACAAAGGAAGTTACCACACAATGGGCGGTTTTGTGATTACAAATTTGGGCAAAATTCCCACAGCAGCAGAGCATTTTGAGTGGAACGGTTTGCGCGTGGAAGTAGTCGATATGGACGGGAATCGAGTTGATAAAATCTTGGTAATGCCGATCGACTCAACGGGTGATCGACCTAAAACCCAAGCAAAAACCTAAAATTTAAACTCAGCGGTAAGGTGCGCTAGGCGCACCCTACATCCACCATTCAGCGGATATTTCAGACCTACTTCTTTTTGCTTCTAGCCTCATCTTTCCGCAAAGATTCCAGAATAGAACGGCCCAGATAATTGCTAAAAACCACCTCTCCAGCTTGATTGTAGTGGCAGCAGCTATCTACATAAACAGCTTCTTTAGTCTTGTCAAAAACATTAACCGCATTCACTAGAGTGATATTATTTTTTTCCAAATTCGGAAACTTCTTGAAAAGAGCCGGATATCCAATTTGTACAGATTTAGCATAAGGAGTATCCTTGTTAAAAGCAATCTGCTTTTCGCCTTCACCAAACACCCTTTTCGTCTGATAATATTGATTAGGCTGAAGAACATGAAAATAAGGCACATTACTAGCAGACAGAACTTTGTGCATAAAAATTGAACTTTTAACCCAATTCTGTGCCATTTGTTCAAAAGCTAATGAATCTTGTAAAACAGACTTATTAGTATTGATGTAAATAACGCTACCACTGTCATCTTTTTTTGGTTGACTCCGTTCTTTTTCAAACTTAATGACATCGGTTTTATAGTTATTAACTAGATTTTGAACGTAAACCGAAGTCAAAGCATCGCACGCAGCAAAAAAACAGTTTTGCAAACTTGACAAACCTTGATTAATCCTAGCTTTATTTTCTTGGATTCTAATAGTTGTTTTCATCGCTTTGGTAGAAAGGCTATTATTAGCCAAGTTAGTCAGTGGCAAAATATGCTGAATGCTTGGCATCGCCAAATCGACTTGATTTTTATTGTTTAAATTAGAAAGTGCTACTTCATTAAAACCATCTATATTGACAACCAGATCCAGTTCTTGCCCTAAAGCCAAAAAATAGTTTAAAATTAATAATTGCTGCGGTTGTTTGTAGCCTCCGGTAGCAAAAGACAAAATTACAAATTCTTTATCTTTCAAACCGGGCAACTGCTTGAGGTATTGAGGTAAAATTTTATTTTGAACCTCAAATATTCCATAATTAGAAGCCACAGAACCGCCAAAAACTCCAATAATAAATTGATTTTTATTTGTTTTTTTCAAAGGGTAATCATAAGGAGAAATAAATCCATAATTATTGACTTTAAAACCAGGTCTAAAATCAGCGCTGGGTTTCTGAATGAACCCAAAAAAAGGATGAAACCTTTCAACAATAGACTGATTCAGCCGCACTCCTTCTAAATTAATTCCTAAAGCCGACTTATCTTGCGTCTTTTCTCTAGTATAGAAAAATTGCTTGTGCTTGACAAAATACCATGCCAAGGAGCCAAGTTCGAGGAAAACAAGTAAAATCGCTAAGTTAATCAAAGCTATTTTTAGAAAGCCTTGTCCTTTTCTGAGAAATTTTAAATCTTTCATAAACATCTATTTCGACTCTCTTACTACTTTAATAATGGAACTAGAAACATAGTTTGCCAATACTTCCTCTCCGACAGAATTATAGTGGCAGCAGGCATCTTTGTAAACCGTTTCTTTTGTATTGTCTAAAATATTCACTGCGCTAAAAACATTAACCCCAGCTTTTTGCAAATCATCGACTTTGGACAACAATACTGGATAACCTTTTTTCACACCTTCAATGTAAGGACTCTTCTGGTCGATCGCAATTTCGTTTTCCTTGGCGGTAAACGCTCGCTTAGTGGGATAATACTGGTTGGGCTGGAGAAAGTGAAAATACTTAATCTTTCTACTTGATAAAATTTGATTCATCCCGATCGACGATTGATACCACATCGATGCCATTTTGTCAAAAGCAGCGGCATCCTGCAAAACAAAGTCAGCTTTGGGAATGTATACTATACCGCTATTTGCGGTTTCTGGGCTGGATTGTTTGACTTGCGAATCGTACTTGACAACGGCTTGCTGGTAATTGTTGACTAATTGTTTCACCTGTAGCGAGGTGACAGCGTGACACAAAGCAAGTTGACAAGTTTGCAATTTGTCAATACCTGCTTTCAATTGTTTTTTGTTTTCGTTAATTTTCACGATCGAGATCATCGCTTCCGGTGACAAGTTGTTGTTGGCTAAACCAGTCAGAGGCTGTATGTGCTGAACGCTGGGCATTCCTATTTCTACTTGAGCTTTGTTGTTTAAATTTGACAGTGCTACTTCGTTAAAACCATCAATATTTATGACTAAATCTAACTCTTGACCCAACGCCAGAAAGTAATTTAAAATTAATAATTGTTGGGGCTGTTTGTAGCCCCCGTTGCCAAAATTTAAGACAATAATTTCCTTATTGGCAAATTCTGGATAACTCTTCAATTTGTTAGACAATCGGCGATTTACGTATTCATCGACTGCAAAGTTATTCGCAACTGAACCGCCAAAAACTCCGATAATAACTTGATTTTTATTGGTTTTAATAAACGGATATTCGTAGAGTGAAAAAAAGCCGTGTTTGTTGACTTTTAACTTTAATTTTTCATTAGTGAAAGCACCTTGTTTGAGTACATAGCCAAAAAGTGGGTGCAGTCTTTCTACGATAGATTCATCAAGTCTAATGCCGCTCCTTTCAATATCTTCTACTACTTTTTCTTTGGCTTTAGTTCTGGTATAAAAAAACTGCTTTTGGTTGATAAAATAAAAAGCTAGCGATAAAGCTTCCAGACAAATAAAGGCTATCGCCAAATTAACCGCGACTATAATTAATATGTTTTTGCCTTTTTTCAAAGCCGTTGAATCTTTCATGAAATTTGACTGGTTACGGTTGTTTTTTGGGTACTTGAGACTGCTTCAAATTTTCGCACAAATTTCGGTTAATCAGGATACTAGCCAGTCGGTGTCCGAGTTCATTCCAGTGACCCCCACAGGGTACAGAATTATCAAAACCGTGGGCGCAGACTTGATATTTTTCAGTGTAACCTTGGATCTGTTCCGATAAATTTAGTACCCGAAAACCCTCGCGCGCGCCCAAATTTTCCAGCCGCCTATCGGGATAAAACAAATCCTGAATGTTGTTTTTTTTCATAAAATTTTTTCGCCGATCGGCCTCCGGTCTAACTTGCATCGGATCGCCGATTGTCACTACCAAAAAATCAGCATTTTTCTGCACGACTTCATTCCGCATCGTCACAATCAAACCCTCTGTCACCCTCCACGCCTCTTCCCAAGCTGCATTTTGAGGTTCCTTGAGGTTCAGGGTACTTAAAGTGGTAAAATGCCCGGATAACTCCCGCTTTTTCCGATCTAAGTCTACCTTTTTAATGACTTGCAAAATGCGCGAATTGTTGACGATCAAACTGGGCATCCGGTCTACAAAGGAAACTGCTCTTTCGTTGCGGTCGATCGGTGCCAGATTGCGAAAAGACATATCCGGTACTAACTTGCCGCTAGCATCATAAGCAAAAAATGGTCGGTAGCGATCGTATTCCAATTGCGGCGAATTATTTATCACATCATTGCCAATAAAAAAAGCAAGAATTACAATATCAGGACTGTAATCCCATACTTTTTTTCGCAGCATTATCAATTCTTGAGCAGTACCGTAGCCCTGCACCCCGAAATTCATTACCTCAACATTTTTGCGTCCCTTAACAGCTTCGCAGGTGCCTAACTTTCGTTCCAATTTTGACCAGAAAGTTTGTTCGACAGGTACGTGAATTGCTTCGGTGAAAGAATCGCCCAAAACCGCAACGCGCAAAGTATTTGGAGGTTTTGCTTTTGTATGTTCACGATCGCGCAAACCCTCGCTATTCACCTGCACAAAACTCGCACCTTCCCCATTCCACTCCCCCGACGTACCAGGTTTTAGCTTCCAGCCCAAATTTGGATCGGAAGTGTGAAAACGAGTTGGCGCCGACTCTACGAAATCTCCTATTTTTGGATAGCCCTCAACTTTAGCAACTCGCAATCCCACTTCACCAATTACCACCCCCATCAATAAACCGCCGAGTGTCAAACCCAAATTGACACCCAAATTTTTCAACTTGCTCATTATTTCAAAACAGCGTGTAAATAAATGGAGCAATCACAGAACCCTGACTCAATACAATCAAAGCTCCTAAAAAGACTAAAGTCACAATTAACGGCAACAGCCAATACTTTTGGCGTTCTTTCATAAACGCCCACAAATCTTTGAGAAAATCTAAAGTTGCTTCAAACACTTAAAAAGGACGCTCCATACTAACTTTTGTTCTTGCTTTACTTGGGACGCGGTAAGTATCCATTTTAGGATTGAGTTTTCGCCGCATTGCATCTTCGCCCAAGAGGTTTTTAATAACTCCCATCGGCCAAACTATCAGGTAAAAAACTATCCCTAGGACGATCGGCGTTTCGATTTTGTTAAGAATAATTCCAAAGCGCATCCACCCGTGATAAACGGGATTCAGCGATTTCGGCGCAACCAATGCTAGCAGTACCAGCACTCCGCAGATTGCCCAAGGCCACCAAGGTAGAGAATGCCGCCGCAGTAAAGGTACTGCTAAACCGAACAGCACTCCAATCAAGCCGCCAATTAGCAGCCCGAAATCGCGCAAGCCTTTTTTGTCGAGTTTTTTAATTTCGTCGCTCATGGGGAAGAAGGAAGAGGGAAGAAGGAAGAGGGAAGAAGGAAGAGGGAAGAAGGAAAAAGGAAGAATGACAATTGCCAACTAACAACTCACAACTGCCCACTGCCAACTGACTAATAATTAATCTAGTTCAAATTCATTTTTCCAAGCATCATCTTGTTTCCAAGGAATTTGTTCGGACTTGGGAAGCAAGTAATTTTCCAAAACCAGATAGTCCATTTCGGTTCGCATGAAACAGCGGTAAGCATCCTCTGGAGTGCAAACAATGGGTTCGCCTCGAACGTTGAAAGAAGTATTTACCACAATAGAACAGCCCGATCGCTTTTCAAAATGGCTGATTAAGTCATAGTAGCGAGGATTCGTTTCTTTGTGAACAGTTTGAATGCGAGCCGAGTAATCGACGTGGGTGACAGCCGGAATCTCGGAACGGGGAATGTTGAGCTTTTCAATGCCAAACAACTGCTCTTGTTCGGGAGTCATCGGAATGCGGAGACTGGATTTGACAGGTGCTACTAATAGCATATAAGGACTAGAATGGTCAATCTCGAAATAATCCGCAACTCGTTCGGCTAAGATTGACGGAGCAAAAGGTCGAAAAGATTCCCGATATTTAATTTTCAGGTTCATCACAGACTGCATTTTAGCACTGCGGGGATCGCCAATGATCGATCGACCGCCCAGAGCCCGCGGCCCAAATTCCATCCGCCCCTGGAACCATCCCACCACATTTCCCTGTTCCAAAATCTCAGCCAACTGTGGCATTAATTCGGCATCATCCAGTCGGTGATAGCTGGCTTTGACAGCATCCAAATATTCGAGAATTTCTGCGTCAGTAAACCTCGGCCCCAAATAAGAGCCCCGCATTTGGTCGTGACAAGTTAAATGAGCAACCGACTTCGCCACAGTTGCCACCGCTGGGTTGACAGTGAGAATTTCATTCCTCTCCTCAACCGCTGCCACAGTTGCCACCGCTGGGTTTGCAGTGACAAGTTCAGTCCTCTCCTCAACCGCTGCATTTGCAGTGACAAGTTCAGTTTTGAGGGATTCTATACTATTTGGTATCGAGTTCGCGCTCACAGTGCGAGTTTGTTCGCAATACTGATACCAAATCGCCAAAGCCGCGCCCAAAGCACCGCCAGCATCTCCCGCCGCCGGCTGAATCCAAATATCTTTGAAAATACCTTCCCGCAAGAGTCTGCCGTTAGCAACACAGTTGAGAGCAACGCCGCCGGCCATACAAAGATAATCGACATCCAATTCTTTTTTAACTGTTCTGCAAAGCCGCAAAACAACTTCTTCGGTAACAACTTGAATGGAAGCTGCAATGTCCATTTCTCGCTGAGTCAATTTTCCTTCAGCTTGACGTGGTGGCCCTTCAAACAGTTCGTCAAACTTCTTGTTTGTCATGGTTAAGCCAACAGTATAGTTGAAATAATCCATGTTCAAACGGAAAGTTCCGTCATCTTTGAGGTCAATTAAATAGTTGAGAATTTTGTCTACATACTTGGGTTCGCCGTAAGGTGCTAAACCCATGAGTTTGTATTCGCCAGAGTTGACTTTGAAGCCGGTGTAATAAGTGAAAGCTGAATAAAGCAAACCCAAGGAGTGGGGAAAATCGATTTCCCACTGAGGTGTCAGTTGGTTGCCGTCTCCCAACCAAACCGAGGTTGTTGCCCACTCGCCCACGCCGTCGAGGCACAAAACGGCTGCTTTTTGAAACGGGCTGGGGAAAAATGCCGATGCTGCGTGGGATTGGTGGTGTTCGGTAAATAGCAGAGATGGCAGTTTATTCGTTTTGCAGTTTGCTATTGCTGCCAGATCTTTTTTGAGCATGGTTTTGAGGTAAAGCTTTTCTTTGAGCCATATCGGCATGGCTGCTAGGAAAGAGCGAAAACCTTGGGGTGCGTAGGCTAAATAGGTTTCGAGAAGGCGCTCGAATTTGACTAAAGGTTTGTCGTAAAAAACTATTCGATCGAGTTCCCGCAAATCTATTTTCCCTTCTTTTAAGCAATAAGCGATCGCATTCTTAGGGAATCTGGCGTCATGCTTTTTGCGAGAAAATCTTTCTTCCTGCGCTGCTGCTATAATTTCTCCGTCGCGAATTAAGGCTGCGGCGCTGTCGTGATAATACGCCGAGATTCCAAGTATGTTCATCGCTCTCCTCACAAATCGCAATGCGTTTGCTTTTGACTATTTAGAATAGCTAACGATTATAGCTGCATAAGTGCTGATTGGGAATTGAATTTTGTGATCGCCTCTAATTTTACCTGGATTGATGTCGGTGCACCGTCCTGGGGCGATCGGGTTTTGGAGAGCATCAAGCTAGCGTCGGCTTATCCTGCGCCCCCAAGCTCTGAAGTAAGTTACCACCGGGAATTGATAAAATTCACCTACCAACCACAGCACAATGCCTAAATGCGACAAAAAAGCTAAGCCTGTCCAAGCTAGGGGCAGCCACGACAACCGGCTGCCGGGAACCGGGGGAAAATAGTAAGCTGAAAGTCCCAGCAAGGTAGTGGGAAGGAAAATTAGACCCAGAGCCGCTGCCCAGTAGGGCCATCCGAATTCTACGCCTTCGAGGTGGGCTCCTATCCACTGTTTGCCGTTCCAGTGCCAAGTTACGGGCGGTTGGCGATCTGCCATTTGGAGCGATTGTCTTTCAACGCTTGCGGTATAAATGTGCTGGCAGAAGTTGCAAGCTAGGGCGTCCATCATCGGCATGGTATAAATTTGACCGGTGCGGCACACGGGACAGGGATATGTATCTTGAGGGTTGAAAGGTCGGGTTGATTTTTTGAAAAGCTGCATAGATCAGGCTGTTTGTCAAGATATTGAGCGATCTTAACAAAGTACAAAGATTATGGGTTGGCTGAGGGTGGTTTTTGTATCTAGATTGTTGGTGATTTAACAGGTTTTTTCACGCTTACGGGCCCCACGGGTTAATGCGGGTTGATATTAGACATCTCCAATCATTATTATTGTGGAACAGGCATCCTGCCTGTTCAAGACTAACAATTCTTGCGATGTCTATTGAATGATTCGGATTAATTGCGGTGATTGTTGCTGTACCGAATTCTGGCTCCTGCCCAGTGAAGTTTTTCCCTCAAAGTGTTGAAATAAGAATAATTTTCCCGCAAAATGATAAACTTGGCTTCGCAGTCTGCCCTCCGCACGTCTACGCGGTGTCCTGGCCAAATTGCAGTACCTAAAATGCCGTCAGTCCAGAGTTTGGTACTGAGTTCGTAATCTGCTAAAGGCCAAATGCTGACGACTGAACCGGGCGGCAGAACGATCGCCCGACTAGATAAACTCAAAGGGCAAATCGGAGTAACTGCGATCGCTTCCATTCCCGAGTGCATAATCGGCCCATTGGCAGATGCGGTGTAGCAAGTCGAACCGGTGGGAGTTGCCACAATTAAACCGTCGCCTTGATACTGATCGACTACTTCGCCGTCAACTTCCATTTCTAGAATACAGCTCGGCATTCGATCGGCTGAAGCAGGTTTGACACACATTTCATTTAGTGCCAAAAATCGATCGCTTTGGGGTTCGAGATTGCTTCTGTTTCCCTCAAAAACTGTTGCCTGCAACATCATCCGCTTCTGTACAGCATACCTATCTTCCGAAAGTCTGTCCCAAATCTCCTCAGTATTTTGGAAATCCTCAAAAGACTCGGTTAAAAAACCCAGATGTCCCCCCACATTCGCTGCCAAAATCGGGATGCCGTCAGCCGCCAAATTCCGCGCGGCAGCTAGGGCCGTACCGTCGCCCCCCAGCACTACCGCTAAATCAATTGGGCTGTTACTAGAAGCTAAAAACACCGGATACGGGTTATCTTTCGGGCCACTGGGCCCCATTAAAACCTGACACCCGCGACTTTCTAATTGGCGGGCACATTGTTCTGCCCACCGCTGGCTAAGGGTATCTCTGGCTTTGTGGGCGATAATTACTTGTTTTAGTTGCACAACCTATCGATTTTAGATTTTAGATTTTGGATTGTGAGATTTTAGAGTGAGTGAAAGATCTTAAAATGTTCGATTGTCGATCGGCAAATACGGCAATGAAATCAACCCTCTGCTCTATCGACACTGGTAACTCCCTCTAATCCTTTCTGATTGTAATTTAAATCGCACTCACTGCGGTTAAATTGATAAATATTCATCATTGGGACGATATTGGGATTGCTATCAAACAACTTGCTGACATTTTTATCTGAATAAACCACAGCCCTGCCGCTCGTGGGGTGGTAACCACTAATAACAAGGGAACCCGGATGGTGGCTGTGATGGTGGTGCTGGAAAAGTTGAGGCTACTAAAAAGGTAGTTTGTTGCAATTTCTTCATAATCATATACGCGGATCGTCGTATTGTTTCCAAAGTTTATTTTGAGAAGTATTGATATACAACTAGCAAAAATAAAGGAGGCGTTAATTATGCCTGATAGCATGACGCAAATTCTCAAAGCTGGTCCTCCAGGAAATAAACGCAACATCGCTGTCCTTGGAGACGGCTTCGCAGAAGCCGACCAGAACGTTTATAACCAAAAAGTCAAAGAGATTCTTCTAGATGGAGTGTTCGGTCATGACTATTTCTATGAAGATGCTCAAGCTTTCAACATTTACCGAGTCAACCTGATCTCTAACGATTCGGGGGTAAGCCAGCGAGTTTATGACGAAAAGGGAACTCCCGCCGACCCCAGCGATGACGTAATTGTCAGTACGACCCTGCGTAATACAGCACTCAGGTACATTTTCAACGGTTCTTGGGCGCACTGTTGGTTGGAAGAGGGTGCTAACACGGCAACCCTCGTTCAAAATGCCCTCAACACCTGGGTCCCCGATTACGACCTGGTTTTGATTATCCTCAATGAATCTGGCTTCGGTGGCTGCGCGTGGGGGAATAAACAACACGTTACTCTTGGCTCAAGTTGGACAGTGATGGCCCATGAATTTGGACATGGGATTGGCAATTTAGCAGACGAGTATTGCCAACCAGGCACTTATATTGGTGGAGAGCCAGGAGCTGTCAATATTACCGCCAATAGTAACCGAGCAACGCTCAAGTGGAGGCGATTTGTCAACCCTGCGACCCCAGTTCCCACGGGAGTCAATGCCTCGCCAGGCTCGGGAGCCTGCACTAACCATAATCAGGGAACGAAACCGTTAGGTTGGAGCAGTAGTCAGGATGTTGGTCTATTTGAAGGGGCACAATATCGCGACAAGGCTATTTATCGACCAGTGGAAAATTGTCGCATGCGCGGGAACTCGCCCCCATTTTGCCCGGTATGTTACACTGCGCTCAAAGAAAAACATCACCCGTATACGGGACGAACCTTTTTCAAGTGCTATGCGGGCGACTTTAACGGCGACGGTAAGGACGACCTGCTGGTTCATAACGACAACTCGATCCAAATCTACCGCTCCAATGGCTCTCAACTCGACATGGTTTTTAGTGTAGTCGAGAGAGTTCCAGGTTCCTGGCAATTTAAACCGAATGACCAATTCTATATCGGCGATTTTAATGGGGACGGTAAAGATGAAGTCGTAATTTACAATAGTACTGATTGGGTGATGGAATATCTTGGGTTGCTTGTCGATGATAGCAACAATGGTCTAGAGTTGGTTGCTCGTTACGATGACTCGATGCCCGGTTGGCAATTCCAAAAGAGCGATCGCTTTTATGTTGCTGACTTTGATGGCGATGGCAAGAAAGACCTGTTTGTCTTCAACGGTGTGGAGTGGTCTACCCCCTATCTGGGAATGTTGAGGTCTACAGGGTCAGGATTTTCCCTGGTGAAACGCTACGACGGTAGCCTCCCCAGTTGGCAGATGGGCAAGAACGATCGGCATTACGTGGGTGACTTCGACGCAGATGGAAAAGAAGACTTGTGGGTGTTCAATGGCTCAGACTGGTCCATACCGTATTTAGGCATTCTGCGTTCACAGAGTACCTTCCTATCCATGGTGAAGCGTTATGACAATACTCTACCGGGCTGGCAAATGAAACCCAATGACCAGCACTATGTGGGTGACTTCAACGGAGATGGGAAAGCGGATCTGTATATCTTCAATGGGCAGGACTGGTCGATGGCATACCTGGGGATGCTCAGCTCGAATGGTGCTTTCCTGAACATGGTGAAGCGTTATGATGACAGCGTTCCTGGTTGGCAGATGCGTAAAAATGACTCTCACTACCTTGCCGATATCAATGGTGATGGCAAAGTCGATCTCTTTGTATACAACTGCAAAGACTGGTCGCGGGAATACCTTGGAACAATGATTTCCAATGGTTCTGCTCTAAGCTCTAATTGGGTTGACGATTGGGTGGGTGAATGGAATTTAGGAGCAGTTGACAAGTTTATTCCTTGTAATTACGAGGGAGTTGCTGGCAAGCGCGATCTATTTGTTCATAACCAAAACTGGTTTGGCATGATCCGAGCAAATCCTATCCTCTCACTCCAGAAAATTTACTACCGCTGGATTCACAACTATCACTACGGTCGCAATTGGTAATAAGAAGGAGCCTAACCATGATTGATAAATTGACATCCAAATCTAGGAGGGAAGAGGAACTGCCTTCCTCCAGAGAGAACGTTCAACTTCCTCAGATGAGTGAGGTAGCCCAAATTCAACCGGGAGTCATGCCCAGCCAGCCAGGATCTGGTAGCGAAGGTCTGAGCTTCATGTCAGCCATATCAGAAGAAGAGGGTATGGGATTGATGGCTCCAGTATCGTTGGAAACCCAGGCTAGACCAGACCAAGTAGAGCAATCAGACAAGCTCATGCAGCAGCAGTTGGCTCAAGAGAAATATATTCGTTTGCGTTTGCACATTGAGAACGGAGAACTTTCTCTCATTGGTGTACGTGCAGTGGAAGGTTCCCTGACTATGGAGAAGCGCTTACAAGGTGAGGTACTCTATGAAGTCAACTCTGGTCAGACGCTAATAGCGGTTGGCTCGCTCCCCACACTGGGTGAAGTGCGAGGACTACCATATCCTGATGGTCTTCCAGAACAGCAGATGCATCATATCACTGAGCTATCGAGCGATGAATTTACGGTTCGGATTCCGCAGCAGGATATCTCCTTGGCATCTCTACCGGATCTGCAAATCACCGTCTATCGAGCCAAAGGCGGTGCTCCAGGTCAAGAACTCACTGCTGAACCACTCAGCATGCAGTTTGGTGAGCAACTGCGTAAGGTCGCTCAACTCCAGGGCATTCACTTGGAGACATTGCCAAAAACTCTACAAGGGGAACTACAACAGGCACTCCAATAAACTGTTTCTGACGGAAATTTCTTTCCTCAATAGAACCCTAGATCTGCGTTACCAGGCTCTGCCTGGTAACGAGAAAAATTCCCCATTCTTTAATCGAAAATTGTATTACCCTTCCATACCTCGGGATTTCGGGCGGGGCCATGTAATGCTGGAGTCGGCCGCGAGTAGGCTAGAAACTGCGCTCGCCCCAAAGCGGTTGAGGTGGCTGGGGTCAACAAAATAGTCATTGCGGCCCGGCCACCGCTGCGAAAAGTCCCGGAAAGCGAAGCCTTTTTGCCGCGAGAGTTGCTGCATTCGTTGCCGGAACTGCTGTTCTGCCCCCAGGCGAGTTCCGTCTAAGTAGTCGTTGGTGAGGGGTAAATTGACGAAAATTAGGGGAATTTTGCGAGCTTTGGTAAATGCTACAACTGAGTTAAAGGCTGCTGCTTGTTTGCCTCCGAGGTTGAAGTTTTTGTAGTCGCCATCGTACTGACCTGAAACGTAAGCGCGTTCTCGATAATAAGTGTTGGGATTGTACTTGCCCGACATCGCCATGAATCCGTTGGAGTCGATCGATTCTGCCAATTGGTTGAGTTGTCTGATGGCTACTGTTGTGCGTCGCGAGACTGGAATCAATTGTGCTTTTTGGGTTGCTGCATTCGCTGCGATCGGTTTTAACTCATATCTTGCAGCATTTGAGGCAACGGGCAAGATGCCCGTTCCACTCGACAGGGATTTGATTGTGGGGAATAGGGGTTGGGCATCTTGCCCGCCCCTGAAAGGTTGATCTACAGAGGTAAATGCTTTGCGGAAATTGTTGTTAGCGCAGGGCTGCGGGAATCTGTAACACAGCGGAATTACGTTGGGTTCATCGGACAGCAGTTCGGGGCGAATGCCTGCTGCTAAAAGTTGGCTGCCTTCAGAATCGACGATCGAATTAAAAGTGCGATCGTCCCGGCCGCTGTTAAATGCCCGCACACCATCGGCCCAGACAATCATTTGAGGCAAATGACCGGGCTTCAAAAGCCGCCGTAGTTGAAAGTCAACTACTTGTGCAGTTGCGCCATTGACTGAAAAGTTAAATACTTTTAAGCCCGGACGGCCCCTTTGGGCCAAAGATTGTTTTAGCTGTCTGGGATCGACGCCCTGCAATGCGCGGGAACTGCCGACAATCAAAACATCTGGTGGGCCTACCGCAGCAACGTAAGATAGGTAAAGTTGTAGTTGTTCGTTTAGCAAATCGCTGCTGAAGCTGACTGTACTGGCTTGCGATCTGGTTGCGCTCGCTTGCTGCTGGGAATAAACCAGGTTTCTCATGTACTCGATTACTTTTTTCTCCGCAAACGCCCGTCTGGGACTGCCGGGGGGAACCGCTTGCATCCAAGCGACGGCCTGCACCCACAGGGCGGCTACTTCGTCCCAGTCTTGTTTTGAAGTGGCTGATTGAGCCAAATTAGAAGCTTGGGTGGCAAAGTTAATTGACTCCGTGAAGGCATCGTTTTGCGGGCAAGAGGGAAGGCTGAGGGATTTTCTGGTTTTGTTGCGGTTTTGAGCTAACAGAGACGTTGGGGACTGCGCTAGGACGGCGGATTTGTCGATCGAACCCGATGGCGCTGCGGTGTTGGGCGGCTTCGTTGACGAACATCCCAAAGTTACGGCTAATACAGCGGCTGCGGCGCAGGTACGTTTGAGGATGCTGGTGCTGATGCTAGCAATGTAGCGGCGAATCATAAAGCTTTCAGCGATCGCGAAACATTACTAGATATTACCGCAAACTGCCCATTCGTCTGCCACCGCGATCGTGACTTTTGAGTATTTATGTATGGGATTCGATGACTGCTTCGGCTTGCAGGGCGATCGACCTCAATTTATCCAATGTATCCTGGTTCGCACTCTGCCACAACCCCCGCTGACGAGCTTCTAGCAATCTTTCCGCCATATCTCGCAGTGCCCAAGGATTGTTTTCTTGAATAAATGTCTGCACTTTCTCATCAAAAATGTAAGCCTCTGCGATTCCTTCATACATAAAATCCTCTACACAATTTGCCGTAGCATCGTAAGCAAACAAAAAATCTACAGTTGCTGCTATTTCAAAAGCGCCTTTATAACCGTGTCGCATTGCACCTTCTATCCATTTGGGATTCACAGCCCTACTGCGATAAACGCGCGCAATTTCCTCCCGCAGTTGCCGCACTTTCGGATTTTCGGGAATCGAGTTATCTCCGAAATAGGTTTCAGGATTTTTGCCTTGCAAATTGCGAATTGCGGCCGTCATTCCCCCTTGGAATTGATAATAATCGTCGGAGTCGAGGATGTCGTGTTCGCGGTTGTCTTGGTTTTGCAGAACTATTTGCATTTGGCCGAGGCGTTTTTCAAATGCTTCTGGTGCAGAACATCCCCATTCACTCTGTTTAACTCCTGCTACATCTCCCGGCAAATTTGAGGAACTAGAGGAGGTATAGGCGTAACTGCTCCAATTAATGTAAGCTTTTGCTAAATCGCTGTCGTCTGTCCAGTTTTGAGCTTCAATTATGCCTTGAAGTCCTGCGCCGTAAGCACCTGGTTTTGAGCCAAAAACTCGAAATTGCGATCGCCCTTGCGCCTCTTCCTGACTCAAACCTGTAGATTCCCAATACTGAATCTCTGCTTGAACTTGTGCTGCTAAAGGATTATTTTCTGGCGATTCGTCTAAATCTGCCACAGCTTTTACCGCACTGTCAAACAAATCAATTAAATTAAAAAAAGCATCGCGGAAAAAGCCAGAAATTCGCAAAGTAACATCAACGCGCGGCCGCCCCAAAACAGAAACTGGCAAGATTTCAAAATCTACAACCCGCCGCGAAGGCCCATCCCAAACTGGTTGAACTCCTATCAGCGCCAAGGCTTCGGCGATGTCGTCTCCCCCCGTCCGCATGGTGGATGTTCCCCACACTGACAAACCCAAAGTTTTGGGATATTCGCCGTTTTCTTGGGTGTATCTTTCGATTAAAGTTTCAGCAGCAACTCTGCCAACTCTCCAAGCAGTTTCTGTGGGAATGGCGCGGATATCTACTGAGTAAAAATTGCGACCTGTGGGTAATACATCTGGCCTGCCGCGAGTGGGCGCGCCGGATGCGCCGCTTGGTATGTGCCGTCCATCTAAGCCGCGCAAAAGGTTGGTAATTTCTTGGTCTGTTTGGAGGAGTGAAGGTAAAAGATAGTTACTTATCCAGTCTAATTCTTGTTGGGTTGCTTCTCCTAGTTGGATATTTTTAACCGCAGATGAACGCGGATGAACGCGGATGTTTTCGATTAAATTATCTACTAATTCAGTGGCTTTTTGTTCGAGTTCTGCTGTTAAATCGCCTGCTGTGCGGTGCTGAATTATCGAGATTGGATCGCAGGTTAAGGGGTCGAAATCGTAGCCTGAGTCTTCTGCTAGGGCGCGGGTTAAGCCCGATCGCCCGTTGGTGGGATGGCGGGCGATCGCAATTATCAAATCTCTCAACTGTCTACCTTCGGGACACTGCCCAAAAATGTGCAATCCGTCGCGAATTTGGGATTCTTTGAGTTCGCAAAGATAGCCGTCTGTGCGGGTGATAAATTCTGTAAACTCCGATTTATTTAGTTGTATTCCTAAGTCTTTATCTAAGTTTTCTTTGTTGGTGAGGGCGAGAATGCGATCGCGAATCATGGGCAATCTGGACGGATCTAAACTTTGGGCTTCGCAATACTCGTCGATTAAGGTTTCCAACTGCTGCAAAGGCCCGTAGAGTTCGGCGCGAGTCATCGGCGGTGTCAGGTGGTCGATTATCACAGCTTGCGATCGTCTTTTTGCTTGGGAACCTTCCCCCGGATCGTTGACAATAAAGGGATAAAAATTGGGCAACGCGCCTAATGCCACTTCTGGATAACATTTGTTAGACAATGCTATACTTTTACCGGGAAGCCATTCTAAATTGCCGTGTTTGCCGGCATGAATTATAGCGTCAATTCCAAATTTTTCTCGCAGCCAATAATAGTAAGCTAGATAATTGTGAGTTGGTTCTAAATCCGGTGCGTGATAATTTAACGCGGGGTCAAGTTCATATCCCCGCGATGGTTGAATTCCTACAAATACATTACCGAACTGAATACCCGGAATCGGAAAAGATGTATTGTTACTTATAAAGTCTTGTGCATAGCTTCCCGGAATCCCCCATCTTTTACAAATCCCATCTTGCACTTCCTGCGGCAAAGTAGCAAAATATTCTTCATATTCTGCCAAATCCAATGATTGATGAACAGGGCGCAATTCGCGTCCTTCCGGGTCATTTGTCACCCCAGAAGTTAACAGTTCAATTAACTCGTTGCCGCTAGCGGGGATGTTTTCAATTTGATACCCAGCTTGCTGCATAGCTTTGAGGATTTCGACACAGCTAGCGGGCGTATCTAAGCCGACGCCGTTGGCTAAGCGGGCGTTGCGAGTGGGGTAATTTGCGAGAATTATGGCAATGCGTCTGTTAGTAGCTGGGGTTTGTTTCATCTTTACCCAATTAGCGGTTAAATCTGCTACAAATGAAATGCGATCGCCCGCTGCTAAATAGCCTACTACATCTGTTTCTAATTCGCTGTTCCAAGTCTGTACCGCTTTAAAAGAAACAGCCCTAGTAATGATTTTTCCGTCTACTTCCGGCAATGCTACATTCATCGCCACATCGCGGGGAGAAAGTCCTTGTAATTCAGTTGCCCACTGTCCCAAACCGCCGCCGCTGAAGATTGCTTGCAATACAGGAACATCTAAGGATTTTAAACTATTTTGTTCCGGTTCTTGGCTGCTAAAACCGGAGACTGCAAAACTTGTAGTGTTGAGCAATAATTGAATTGGTTCTGATTCTTTGGGTTGGAAATATTCCAGCAATTCTATTTGCAAATCTGGTTCCCGCAGAGAAGACACAAAGACGGGAACTGGTACTAAGTTTCGCTCTGTTAGAGCTTGACAAAGTGCATCAATTGGTGCTAAGTTTCCTGATAAATAATGAGCGCGATAAAATAAAATTCCGACCGTAGGGGCGGTGCCCCCCTGCCCGGCCTCGCCGTGCCCTTTAGGGAGTGTTTCCAAACCCGGAGATCCCCCCCAGCCCCCCTTAATAAGGGGGGAGGAATAAGTTTTCAAAGTCCCGCTTGTTAAGGGGGATTTAGGGGGATATGAATCTGGTTGTAAAGTTGCAAAACACGCCCCCGCTTCTCCGCCCCATTCGTAAATTCCGACGCGGGAAACTGTTTGAGGTAGGGGCGGATTATAAGCAGTTTTTAGGCAAGTATCGGCGGCAAATTTTAGTGCATTAACAAAGTTTTGGACTCCGCCTTCTGTGAAATAGCGCCACAGTTTATTGACTGCTGACAGCGATACATTGGAATGGCTGATTAAATCTGGATCGGGACTGTCTTCTCCCGGCATTACAATGAGTGAGGCGTTAGTTTTCTGCACAGTTTCCCGCAGAATTTCTAACCCGTAAGACCAATAAGAACGCCCTCCTAAAAGTCTTAATATTATGACCTCTGCGCGTTCTAAAACTTCTTCGGCATAAGTATCAATTGTTAGCTGTTGCTGCAACTGAAGCAGGTTTACTGCGCGCAGTTTGGGGAATTCGGCAGGCATTTTGGAGGCGGCAGCCGCTAGTGTTTGAATGTCGGTGTCAGCAGCACTAATAAATACTATTGGTGCTGGGGTTTGCTGAATAAAAATTACTCCTTCTGCTTGAGGGTTCCAACCTCCCGGTGTGGCGGCTATTTTGTGCATTAATTTTTCCTCTATATATAATAAGTCGAAATTAAACGAAGTCTCAGAGGCACAGCCTCTCGCTTAATTATGCCACGAAAAAAGCGTTCGCAGCCTCGGAATGTAAGTCGTAGGATTTTGGAGAGGACTTGTATTCCGAGGCCGCGAACCAAATTACATAAAATATGAAAATTTTATAATGTTATAAATAAAACTCCTCCCATCATGATAGCAGCCCCTAAAAATCTTTCCTGAATATCTTTTTCCTTGAAAATGAAATGGCCGAACAGTACACCCATTAATACGCTGGTACGCTTCAGTGCTATTACTTGCACGACTAAAGTCATTGTCAAAGCTTGCATCTGAAAAATGACTCCTAAAGCATTGAAAAACCCCGTTGCCATTAGCATCGGTAAGTACTGGATAATTTGGCGCTTGGGGTTAGAGGTTTTGTGCAGTAAAACTGGCAGCAATAGGACACTCATAGTTGTCAATAAAGCGAACACCCAAAAAATCGCGGAAGAGTTTTGCACGCCGATTTTGTCAAAATTTGTGGTAATACTCCAGAGAAAAGCTACGAGTAACATCAATTTTGACCCTGGTTGGTACAGAAGTGCTTTGAAGGGGGCTAAGTAGCCTTGAGATTTTTCTTTGATGTTTAATAGATAAGAGCCCATGACTATGAGAAAAACTCCAATACCATCAAAAAAGTTGGGATATTCGCCGACAATTAACGGTGAAGTCAGCAGCATGAATAAGGGCGTCAAAGCTACCAGTGGCACGGTGAGGGATAAATCCGACAGTTTGATGGCTTTAATGTAGAGGAGAGCAATGACTGCGTTCATGCTGCCTCCGATTAACAAAGCTATCCAAAATTGTTGGTTTAATGGAGGTATTTCTATGATCAATAGCAACGGAGTTAAAAAGACTGCTGTAAAAAATGTTAGCGACCAAGTTACGACATATTCGTCGTTTGCTTTCAGGTTGTGTTTGCTAACAACATCTTTTACTGCTTCAAAAAAAGCGCTCAAACTTGCCAAAATTAACCACATCATCCTAAATATGCGCTCCTGACTCGCTCGTCGTTTAGCAAATCCGCTCCAATACCTGTGAGAGTAATATTACCAGCTTCTAGCACGTAACCCCGATCGGCAATTTGCAGTGCTAAACTGGCGTTTTGTTCGACTAAGAGGATTGTAACGCCTGTGGAGCGGAGGTTTTGAATAATTGCAAAAATTTCTTTGACGATCGTAGGTGCTAAACCTAAACTAGGCTCGTCTAATAATAGCAGCTTCGGGCGGCTCATCAGAGCACGGGCGATCGCCAACATTTGCTGTTCCCCGCCGCTGAGGGTTCCTGCTAGCTGGCGGCGCCTTTCTGCTAAGCGCGGAAATATCTCAAATTGGCGCTCTAAATCGGCTTTTACTGCTGCCGAGTCCGATCGAATATAGGCCCCTAATTCTAAGTTAGTTAACACCGTTTGCTGCGCCAAAACCCGCCGCCCTTCTGGGCTGTGGGCGATTCCCAATTTCACAACTTCGTGAGCTTGGCGGCGGCTAATATCGCGCCCGTTATAAATAATTTGTCCGTGTCGCAAATTAACTATTTTAGAAATAGCTCTCAATGTGGTACTTTTGCCCGCACCATTAGCGCCGATGAGACTGACAACCTCGCCTGCATTAATCGTGAGATTAATATTTTGAATGGCTTGAATTCCGCCATAATTTACAGAAAGATTCTTGAGTTCTAAGAGAATATTTTGGGTGGTTTTGGGTGGGCTAGGTTGCATTTTGTGGGACTTGATTGTTGATAACAAAACTGTCTGTTTTCCAGCAGTCCGCCAGGGACTTCAGTCCCTGGCTCATAGCTGAAGTCCTCGCTATGAGGACTGGAAGATTCATTTATGACTAACTATTAATTTTCCTCGTTCCCCGCCAGAGCCGGGAAACATTTACAATGTCTAGGTTTCATCTCCCAAATAAGCCTCAATAACCGCCGGGTCATTCCTCACAACAGCAGGTTCTCCCAAAGCAATAAGCTGACCGAAATGCAACACGGCAATTCGATCGCACAACCCCATAACTAGCGGTACATGATGCTCGATCAATATTACAGTTAAATTGAATTGCTGGCGTACTTCTCGGATAAATTCGCTTAATTTGTGCTTTTCATTGGGATTCATGCCCGCTGCCGGTTCATCTAACAAGAGTATTTGCGGTTCTAAGGCTAAAGCGCGGGCAATTTCTAAGCGCCTCTGGTCGCCGTAGGCCAAGTTTTTGGCTTGTTCGCCCGCGCGATCGCCCAATCCGACTAAATCCAACAATTCTAAGGCTTTTCGCTGGGTTTTGCGTTCCATTGCGTTAGATGCTGGCAAGCCGAAAATCCCCGCCAGCACCGATAAAACTGGATTGCCCGATCGACTGTGGATGTGTCGGGCGATCGCCACATTTTCCAAAGCAGAAAGTTCCCCAAACAACCGGATATTTTGAAAAGTTCTGGCAATACCTTTATTAGCAATTTGATAAGGCTTCAATTGGGAAATATTTTCATTTTGATAAATCAGGTTGCCGCTAGAAGCAGGTATCAGTCCAGTCATGAGATTAAATAGAGTTGTTTTGCCCGCGCCGTTAGGGCCGATTAATCCAAAAATTTCGTGTTTTTCAACTGTAAAAGATACGTTGTTTACAGCAATTAAACCACCAAAACGACGAGTTAATCCTTTGGCTGCTAAAACCGGATTGCTTGTTGAGAGGGTAAGGGGTTCGGAAATCATAAACACATCATAGAACGAATATAAGATATCTAATTATGCCTTAGACTGCCGAATGTTCTTAAAGTGCAGCTTTTTAAGCAGTATTGAGGGCGATCGATTTCACCACAGACAAGCACAAATTTAGATCGCCCGGAGTCCTGAAACAGTTTGATGAGAATGTATACACAATTATTCAAATGGCTGAGACAGTTCATCAAACACAAGGATTCTAGCCCATGACGAAGCACTACCGACAAAGATTAGCTGCCGTAATAGCCCTCTCGTTTCTATCTTTCACATCGCCTTTGCTGTTGACTCGCAATGCTGCTGCTGGAATTGGGGACGAACCCACAGCTAATCCCAAACAGATTGCCTTCCTCACCGAGAAGTTAAATATTAACGATGAAACGGCACTTGATGCAGCTATTAAGCTGTTACGAAAAATAGGTGAACCAGCCATCCCTGATTGGATGGAAGCTTTGCAGGATCAGAATTTGTCAGTCGGCCAAAGTGCTGCTGAGGTTCTAAGACAAATTGGTCTTCCTGCTATTCCTGCCTTTGTCAAAACCTTGAAAGACTCAGATGTGTCGGTTGGTGCAGAAACTAAAATTGCACTGCCGCAGCTAATTCTGTTGCTGAAAGACTCCGATGCAACTGTGCGTAGCCGTGCTGACTATGCTTTGGGAAGGATGGGTGCAGAAGCTAAAACTGCACTGCCGCAGCTAATTCTGTTGCTGAAAGACTCCGATGCAAATGTGCGTAGCCGTGCAGACTATGCTTTGGCTAGGATGCGTGCAGAAGTTAAAACTGCACTGCCGCAGCTAATTTCCCTGCTTCAAGACTCAGATGCAACTGTGCGTAGTAGTGCAGCCAATGCTTTGGGAAGTTTCGGTGCAGAAGCTAAAACTGCACTGCCGCAGCTAATTGTCTTGCTGAAAGACTCCAATCCAAATGTGCGTAGTAGTACAGCCTCTGCTTTGAATAAAATCCGTGCAAAAGCTTAAACTGCACTGCCGCAGCTAATTGTCTTGCTGAAAGACTCCAATCCAATTGTGCGTAGGTAGTGCAGCCTCTGCTTTGGGGACGATTGGTGCAGAAGCTAAAACTGCACTGCCGCAGCTAGTTCCGCTGCTGAAAGACTCCGATGCCAATCTGCGTAGCCCTGCGGCCCCTGTCTTGCTAAGTATTGCTCTTCACCTTCAAAAAAAAGCAAAGACGCTAACTTCACCGGAGTTAAATCAGGCTGTATCAAACCTAGAATCAGCCTTAAAAATTTTGGATGAACCTAAAGCTAATTTGTCACAACCAAGGAGCGTAAATCTCCGTGTATACATCAATGCTCTCAAAGCTGAACAAAGCAATTGTCCCTTCATCAAATCACTTCCCAAAAGTCCATACATCTGGGAAATTTACTTGTTTTTCCTATTCCGAACCTTTGGCATCCGCCCCCTGTGGCTGCTCAAAATCTACGAAACCTTAAAACCGAAATAGCCGGAGGCAGAAACATCACCCTTTTGCTAGCAAAACTCTATATCAACCCACTCATTGCCAAGAGAAAAAGCACGACATACGGCAATTTACCCGCTACTATTTTTGAGTTAATGCTGCACTATTTAAACCAAAAAAACCGCAGCAGAACTGAGGATAAAGTCAGCGATTACACCGCTAGATATTAACGGCAACGATGAGAGTTAATGGCAAGATTTGTTGAAGGTAGCCGACTCCCAAAATTCATCAGAAGCGATCGCAGGCTTTCTGTTAGCCGTAAAAAATTGCTATTTCGATAAAATTATCGGTGCAAAAGATACTGACTTTCTGCCGCCAGAAATCACATCGCGCTATAATATTACAATTACCGTACCGCTTCAATCTCCTCAAGCCGTCTCGCCTGGGTAATCTTATGACGATGTACGAACCGGATTCGCCGCCTTCCCAAACAAAAGTCCTCCCTACGATGTATGATTTACCCAGTGAAGACCCGGAGGAACCCGGTTTGCCTGACGAATTTCACGACTTTCAACCTGAACTGCTGCGTTTAACCTGTCGCCCCGCCAACCATCCGCCCGAACAAATATTTATAGCGACAGACCTTAATCTCTACTACGATTCTAACCATCTCAATTGGTACAAAAGACCTGATTGGTTTGTCGTCTTGGGGGTTCCGAGATTTTATCGAGGTGACGAATTACGCCTCAGCTACGTGATGTGGCAAGAAAATGTCAGTCCTCTGGTAGTAGTAGAACTGCTATCACCTGGAACTGAAGATGAGGATTTAGGAATTACAGAAGAAGCCCGAAATAAACCGCCTACTAAGTGGCGAGTTTACGAACAGATTTTGCAGATTCCTTACTACTTTGTTTTCAGTCGGTACAACAATCAACTGAGAGTATTTCGTTTGATTAGCAATCGTTACTGCGAACAAGTTTTAACCGAACCCCGATTCTGGATACCGGAATTAGAATTAGGTATAGGTTTGTGGGAAGGTTGTTATCAAGGTTGTTCGAGGTTGTGGCTGCGTTGGTACGATGTCAGTGGCGATTGGGTTCTGACTCCAGAGGAGTTTGAAAGGCAGCGAGCCGAATTAGAAAGTCAGCGAGCCGAATCAGAAAGTCAGCGAGCAAATCGTTTAGCCGATCGCCTGCGAGCAATGGGCATTAATCCAGATGAGCTGTAAAATTAAGGAGCAGCATGAAATGGTGCAAGCTGCAAGCGCTGTCCATAAAAACTTATTAACTAAAAATAAATTATGCCAGACTCTACCTCATTGCGCGATCGCTACTTAGCCCTAATCGACAAAATTGTCGAAATCACCCTCAAAGGTCAAATTCGCTCTAAAGAACAAGTTTATCAAATGCTGGTGCAAGACATTAGTGCCGGTACTGGCGAAATCTTTGAACGCTGTTTCGGCGAACGCCTTGATGCCGTCGAAAATCAACTCAGAAATGAAAAAGACGAAATCAAACAAGCAAAGGCAAATCGCAGCCTCCGAGCTCTCAAAACCATCCAAGGAGAATGGGAACGCTGGCAGAAAGATAACCGCGTCGATCGTGAAATTGCATCCTCAATCCAACAAATCGTTACTGCGGAATCTAACGGCCGACTCCTGGCATTATTGCAAGTAATCGATCCGAATAAAGAACATTCGCTGACTCTGGCTCAATTGCAGCAATTGGCAAAATCCCTACACCAACAAATGCTGCAGACTGCCAATCCTGAAACCGAACAAGATTTGCAGCAAATCACCGCCGGCATAGCCAAAGGTTTAGAATCTTGGCAGCGTTTGGAACCGGAACTTGTCGGCTGGATTTATCAGCCGCAGCAGCTAGGATTTGCCGGTAGTCCCGAACAAAATGGGCCTTGGGCTTTTTGGGCAAAAAAAGTTAATAGTCCCTTTCCCCAGGCTCTGTTGAATACTATTGCGCTTGGTGAATCTGTAGTTCAATTTGCGGCAAAGGAATCGAATTTAGAGTTAGGAATATTGGTTGAATTGGCGATTATTTTGCAGTGCTTGCAGCGGGCATTGGCGACATGGTTTGACAAGCAAGTTTACGATTCCAAAGTGTCAACAAAAGCTTCAATTTCTACTTACATTACTTTTGCGGTAATTTGGAGTCAGCTAGCTAGTGGGTTTAATAATTCTACCAAGAGCGGCGAGCAGTTGGCAAATGCTTGTTTTCAAGTAACTTTGCAAATTTTGCGGGCTTTTTCTCATCGGGAATACTTTCCCCTTTACGGGGGAATTTTTGCTTCGTTTGATGGTAAAGCCCTGCGACATACTTTGGATTATTTAGACGAACCGCTGCGGCGAGTTGAAGGCACTCAAGCGAAAGCTCGGATTCTGACTCTTTTGGGTTATTCGATGCAGGCGGCTGGGGCCTACGAGCGATCGATCTTGCTGCACAAGCAAGCGCTGGAAATTGCCCGTACCGAAGGAGACAAAGCTTGCGAAGTTGCCAATCTCAATCACATCAGCCGTAACTATGTTGCTCAAAAAAATTATCAGGAAGCGATAAATTACAGCCAGCGGGCTTTAATTATGGCACGACAAGCGGGAGAAAGGCAAGGCGAGGCAAATGCTCTGGCTAATTTGGGTTACAGTGAAGTGTTTCAAGCGCGGCAGTTGGAGGAGGTGGAACCGGAGGTTTATGAGAGTGCGATCGGTTATTTGGAACAAGGTTTGTTGCTATCGGAGAAATTGGGCGATCGCCAAAGTCAAGCTTTTTGTTCCAGCAGTCTCGGTATCGCTAAAATTGCCCTGGAAAATGCTGAATCTGCGATTGAATATTTGCTCAAAGGTTGGCAAGCGGCTCAATTCTCAGGGGATTTATATTTGCAAGGGCTGAATTTGGCTTACTTGGCTCAAGCTTATTACAGAATCAACTCACTAGAAAAAGCGATATTTGCAGGCAGTTTGGGGATGTATACTCTGGAGCAAATTGGTGCGATGGAGTGGCGTCAATCGGCTGGCTTGTTGACTATTTTGCGGGGTCAAATGGGGGCTGAATCTTTTAAACAAGCTTTGGCTAAAAGTCGAGCGAATATCATTCCGGCGATCGGTGTTGATGGGTACGATTACATCCCGGAGTTGCTGGAAAAATATCAGCAATCTATTTAACTCTTTGTGGAACAGGCCGAAAAGCCTGTTGCTGAGAGGGGTGCAAAATGTAAGTTTTAACTCACCCAATAGCTGCATTATCAATAAGTCTTTCATGGGCGGGCATGATGCCCAGCCCACAACCAAATTTAAGTCTTTGTGGAACAGGCATCTTGCCTGTTCATTTGTTTTTATGCACCCCAACCTCCGAATAACTAATGCTCAACTATCACCGGTGTCCCAACTGCGACTTTCTCAAATAAAGCCTGTGCGTCTTTGTCAAACATTCTGACACAACCGTGAGAAGCTGCCCCCCCGATCGACTCTGGATTCGGAGTACCATGAAAACCAATCACATTCTTGCCATCCGTCCAAAATCCCATCCACCTACTCCCTAATGGATTGTCTGGTCCAGCAGGAATAAGTTCTCCTGTCCAAGGATTTTGCCAAACAGGATCTTTGATCATTTGCATAACTTTAAAATTGCCTGTAGGAGTTTCCCACCCACCTTTTCCCACAGCAACCGGGAAACTGGTTTGCACCTTATTTTGTCGGTAAACATAGACGCGGCGTTCTCGCAATTTCAGGACTAAACGCACTTCCTCAATAGGATTTACCGCAGGCTTTGGTTCCTGGGGAATATAACGAAATGGTTCTCCCAAGGGCGGCAGTTCTGGGGTTCCAAGATTCGGCAATTGTGTCTCGGATGTGGGCCGCTGCGCTGCGATCGCACTATTACTTGAATTAGCCACCAATTCGGCAGTCGCCTGCTGCTGTAGGCCGACCGACAGCGCGGCTGCACTCAAGCTCAGTACAATTAACTTGTTAAACAAAAATTTGCTCTTCACCATTGTTTTCTTCGCTAAACTCCTCACCAGCATTTCCTACAAAGTTCCTATCTAATTATCTGCCAACCGCACCTGATGAGAAAATTTTTGAGATGGCTTTTTGACGGCAACTGCGCTGTACAGTTTTTAGTTTAAATTCCACCACTGATAACTTGTAACTCAACACAAAGCTTAGGCAATAATACCAAAACAACAAGGTTTTTATAAGTGGCTCAGTGGAGTTACGCAATAGAATGTCGTTAAAAAACCCGGTTTATGGGTAAATCTTGCAAGAAAATGATTAAATTTTCCCTCCGACTAATTGGATTTTTTAGTAATGGCCGACTGGCAATCGAGTATTCAAACTATGGCGCTGCTGTATCCGGCAAGCACAATCTGTCTTTGGGTAGAGTTCCCCCCAGCAACAGTTAGGTGGGCGGAAAAAAACTGCAACGGTCGATCGAATAAACTCAATATATCACGGCAACACTCTAGAGAGGCAAACCGCTGAACTTGTTGTAAATCGGGAACTTATGATGTAAAATTTAGTCTTTCAATACTTGTTCGATAATCTTTTTTTGAGATTGTCATAAATTTCCTACTTTGGGGATTAAACTGGATTAGGTATAGAGGTTGGGACTTTCGTGCAGCGGAAGCAAACCCGACCCTGAATAGCAGTTAATGTGAGGTTTCAATGCGTCTTCAGAACATCAAATTATTGACAGGTGCAACACTGTCGGTGGTAATTTCGGCGGTCTCAGTACATCCTGCGATGGCTAACCCTGCAACTCAAATAGCCCAAACGCAGACCACCACAACAGCAAACACTACAACCATTGTCGGTTTTGTCAAAAGTATTGTCGGCGATGTAGTAACTATTCGCGAAGAAAGCGCGCCGTACAGGACTCTCAGGATTCAAAGATGCGTTCTGAGAATTATTGGCCTAGTACCGGGAATGAAAGTCAGAGCTACCGTCGCCGGATCTCAGATCCAAAATATCGCGGTGATCCCCGATTATAAGGTGGTAGCCACAACGGTTGCTCGTCCCGCCACCCCAGCACCGGCACCGCGTCCGGCTCCAGAACCGCCACCGCGTCCAGCTCCTCGTCCGGCTCCGGCTCCGGCTCCTCGTCCGGCTCCCCGTCCAATTCCGGCTCCGGCTCCCCGTCCGGCTCCTGTGAGAGGACTTTGGTAGAGCTAGGTTATGCCATTTTCGATTTTCGATTTTCGTATTGAAGATTGGGAATGACCAAAAGCAATTTGGTCCGGGGCCCTGGGATTCATTCGTGGAGCGATAAAAAAGCTCCGAATCCCGATGGCAAGCCCCCGGATTTATCAATGGGGTCGCTTTGTTCAATCTAAAATCTAAAATCTAAAATCTAAAATTGATTGACTGATCAAGCTCAAAGCTTGGAGCACTTGCCTACAGTTGCATTCTTTTTTGCAACTGGTATCAGTAAATGGAATTAAGCCACCGCGTCGGCGGTGGCTTAGCTGTTTAACTCAATCGGCGTAAGTCCCCCGCTATAACGGTACTCCGTTTCGCGCGGGGATATAAGCCGAGCAAGGTCTATAAAGAAATCTACAATTCGCGGATTTTATAACAGAAACCTGTATAATATAATTGGTTGCGACCCACTCACTCGGCTGCAATACGGAACGGTCATAGTAGCAGTAATATGCTTACCGGGAAACTGCGAGAGAAAGGAGGAAAGAACAGACCGCTGGTTGGTAAGGTAACGCCCTGCCCTAAAAAAGAAACCATGTTTGTTGTACGAAAACAGTTTTTTGCCTTGGGAAACAGGGCGACTGCGTGGGTTCCTCATGCGTTGGGGATAAAGGGTGTAAAAACCCAGAGATGCTGTGTAAGACTCGGATCGTCTTAGGTGACGAATACCCAGTAATGGGATACCCAACAGAGCAACGGCAAATGAGACATGAAGCCTACACGCTCACCGCAAGGTTAGTGTTAGGTATTTCACTAGCAGTTAGAATAATAGAATTGTCCAGCAATTGTTGAGAAATCGCTGCTATGTATTACCTGCGTTTCTTGCTGCTAATTCTGCTGTTGCCGATGATTGCGTGCGATCGAGCTACAGATGCGATCGCCCCTGCTGTGGGCGACAACGGCCCCGTGTCTCAAATTCCCTCCCGTGCACCCCTGTCAAATGTTGGGACAAATCAAATTGTACCGACCAAACCGCTGTCGCCGCAGCCAATCCGCATTGTTGCAACTACTTTGCCGCAGCCAGGAGCCAGCGAAAGCGCCTCAAAACCTCCTCAAGTAGTACCGATTCCCACCTCGCCAGTGCTGCGAGTGCCTCCTGGCTTTGTCGTCAACGTTTTTGCTGACAATTTAGACGCTCCCCGATGGCTGGCTTTGACGCCGACAGGCGATGTTTTGGTAACAGAAACCCGGCAAAATCGGATTACACTGTTGCGGGATGCCAACCGCGACGGGGTTGCTGAGGTTCGCAAAACTTTTGCAAGTGCCCAAAACGGGTTAAATATTCCCTTTGGCATGGCTTTTGCCGATCGCTATTTTTTCCTCGGAAATACCGCTGAAGTCCGCCGATTTCCCTACACAAAAGGGCAGGAACAATTAATCGGTACTGGTCAAAAAATTGCCGATTTACCGGGCGGTGGCTACAACCAACACTGGACGCGAAATGTTGTCGTTTCTCCCGACAAGAGCAAGCTTTTCGTCTCAGTTGGATCGCAGTCTAATGCCGATGTCGAACCGCTGCCGAGGGCATCTGTTCAAGTGATGAATTTGGACGGCAAGAACCAGCAAATTTTTGCTTCCGGTTTGCGAAATCCGGTGGGATTGGATTTTCACCCAAAAACTAATCAACTCTACACGACAGTCAACGAACGCGACGGTTTGGGAGATGATTTGGTGCCGGATTACTTGACAAGAATTCGTCAAGGCGAGTTTTACGGCTGGCCTTACACTTATTTTAAGCCGAATTTGCTCGACCCGCGCCACTCCAGAAATGGCAATAGCGATCGACCTGATTTAGCGGCTAAAACATTAATGCCGGACGTGTTGTTTCAGGCGCATTCGGCCGCTTTGGGGCTTCAGTTTTACGACGGCAAAACGTTTCCCAAAAGATTCTCGAACGGGGCATTTGTGGCGTTTCGTGGGAGTTGGAACCGGAACGCTGGAACTGGTTATAAAATCGTGTTTGTACCTTTTAATGCCGCGAATGGACGCCCTCAAGGTTATTATGAGGATTTTCTGACTGGTTTTCTCACAGATCCGTCGGGCCCGACAACTTGGGGAAGGCCGGTTGGTTTGCTGGTTTTACCTGACGGGAGTTTGCTATTTACTGAGGAAGCGAACAACCGGATTTATCGGGTGCAGTATCGCGGGTGACGATGGGGGGATTAATAAATTCTTGACCAGCGTCTACTTTTTGTTGAATCAACAATGGATCTTCTTTTCTAATTTCTATTCAATTTGAGATTTGCTGGGTTGGGGCGGGTTTTGTAGACAGATTGCCTGCTGTTGGTTGTGATTGCGCGCTCAAACCGCCTCTACAACCTCGAATATATCAGAACGATCGAGATTTTGCGATCGCGCTTTAAAATCCAGAACCGGGTTGTTTGAGAAATTCCGCTTCTTCCGGGGTTGTTTCGCGTCCGAGAATTTGATTGCGGTGAGGAAATCTCCCAAAACGCTCGATTATTTCCAAATGCTGCATCGCGTATTCAATGAATGAATCGCTGTCAGGTTCGCCGCTGAGTTGGCTAAATAGTTCGACAGATTTTTGCTGGTTTTCTAAGTTTTCGCTGTGTTCAAAAGGCATATAAACAAATAATTTTTGTACAGTCAGCAATTCGCGATCGAAGTTATGATTAACAGCGTATTCGGCGGTGGCTAAAGCTTTGCTGTCTGTGGCGAATGCTTGAGGTGTTCCGCGAAACATATTACGCGGGAATTGATCGAGCAGTAGAATTAATGCTAGGCAGTTTTCGAGGGAATCTTGCCATGAGTCAAGTTGACCGGAGGCGGCGAGTTCGTATTGCGGAAGAAATCGCGATCGCACTTCTGCATCAAAATCCGCATTTTTTTCAAACCATTTCTTGTGGACTTTGCCAAACTCTGGAGAGTTCGATCGACCAAACCAAAAATCTAAAACTTCATTCATTAGCAATCTAGTAGGCGATTGATTGTTGATTAAAGCTTCTGTGTCTGTAGTTGCACAAAATGCGCTATCTGTCCAACTACAAACCGCAGCGATTAATGATTAGCAATGATGACTTAGGAACCTTTGTTGTCCGGTGCTTAAAGTTACAAACTAGCAAACAGTCTGTCCCAAGTTTTGCCTCCAACAACTCCGTCTACAGGAATATGAGCTTGCCGCTGAAATTTCTTCACTGCATCTTCGGTTGTCGGACCGAAAACGCCATCAATTACGATCGGGTGTGCGGACAAGCCCCGCGCGTTCAACAACTTTTGCAGTTTCTTCACATCGTGCCCTTTCGAGCCGCATTTTAAAATCCTTTTATGGTGTCTGACTTGTGGTTCGTGGCAATCATTAGTGGGGCAAATTGCGCTGCCCGCTGTATAGTTTGCTGCATTTGCGCCAGTCAAAACTAATAAGCCGAGAACTGCAAGTAAATAATAAAAAGTCTGCGATCCAACCATACTTTCCCTGTTAATTTTCTCAAGCGTTTTTTGCAAGTTGGACGATTGTTTGAGGGTGAGAAACCGGGTTTCTGGGATGGGGGCATCCAATCTCGATTCACCGGGTTTCTGGCAACAGTCAACCGACATTCTACAATATAAGTGGCTTTACTGCAAAATCTCCGATCGTGCAAGTTAAATTTTGTTGCTGTTTGGTAGCAGCAAAGGTAACAATAACTTCGCAGGCAACTGCAACTGTCAGGATTACCAAGTTTCGCGCCAGCGGGTAATCGCAAACGTCATCATTCGTCGCTGAAGGAACCCGATAGTGTTGGTTCCAAATTATTTCGGAGTAATCGGCAGCTAATCCGACGTGCACGCAGGGAAGGGAGACACTCGCACAGTAATCCTTGACTGCTTGCCGCCCGACACTGTTATCAAAAGTATCGATGACTGTGGCGCTGTTGGCAAGCAGCCGATCGGCATTTGCGGGCGTCAATTCTTTTGAGTGCGCGTCAATGCTGACGGACAAAGCGCGGTAGAGGTTGTTGGCGAGAATTTTGGCTTTGAATGCGCCGATGTCCGATCGATAATAGGGTTGAGTGGAAAGGTTGCGTTCCTCGATGCGATCGCGATCGATGACTTTTAACTGACAAAAGCCCGATCGCGCCAGACTTTCTGTAATATTCGCACCCAAAGCGCCCGCGCCGCACACCGTTACCGGGAAATTTTTGATCTGCGACATCACGGCCGCACTTCTGTAAAGTTGTTCGTGAAAAAATATACTCATGGTAATTGCTAATTGGGAATGGGGCATGGGGCATGGGGCATGGGGCATTTGCCAAACAGGGCATTGGTTATTTCTTGATTATTTTTTATTATAAAAACCAGGATCAACTAACAACTAACAACTAACAGCTGACAAGTGACAAGTGACCACTAACTATTAGATATTCCCCAATGCCCCATGCCCCATGCCCCATGCCCCATTCCCATTATCTATCTTCAACTACTCCAACTAATGATTGCAAGTCGAAGTCTTTGTCCAATCCGCTGAGACAAATGCCCGCACTCATAACTGTCAAGTCATTTTTCGCGATCGCAGAAGTGTGGTGTTCTCCCGTTCCGCTAGTCCATTCAACCAGCCAATAATTTTCGCGATCGCCAAAATCCCGCAATTCACCGCCGCCCATTTTTAGCGCCCGCTGCAAGCGCTGTTCTGCCCGTACTTTTGGATTGAAATCTTTAATATTTCGGGACACCAATTCGTAAACAGTTCGCATTTCCGGCGTCATCCCTTTAAAGCGAATTTCTTGAGGTAAAATCAACTTTTTTAAAGCTGCTTTCAACTGCTCAGAGGGCAGCGGATCGGCGCGCCTGTCAATCTCTTCAAACCACCAACAATGACCGTCCCACCGTGCAACAATCGGCTCAAATTGCGAACCTTCAGTTACTAAATGAACTGGTACGGGTTTCGCAACACCTGTGCGCTGTTTAGCATCAGATTCGTTAACAGGATAAGCCAGCCACGTTTGCCCTTGCAGCACACAAGCCAAGTGCAAGCGAACAGGTACGAGCAGTTGCAAATACTCGGCCACTTGCGGCCAAATCGGCTCCTCAATTACCGCAGCATTTTTCTCATTTACTGGCGCAAAAATAGCCCATCCTTCAAAGTTGCGTGGCTGTGGTTGAAAAGTATAAACCATTGAGCTAACTCTTATCCGCACGCTTCCCCCGCGCACGCAGGGAGCCAGGAATTGGGTATCGAGTAGCTGCCCTTCTTGGGCCGCAAGTTGGCTGAGAATTCTGCGAATATTTGCCAATGGATTGACCTCCTGAATCTTACTTATTGTACAGAACGCACTTTTAATTAAAGCCAATACAAAGAATTGTAAACACTCTTGACACGAATGAATATCCTAATATAATATTGAGCGAGGATAGAATTTTAACCTTGTAAATATCTCAAGTAAATATGCTGCCAAAGCTTTTTTCTAAGTTGGTTGTAGTGACAGCTCTGACACTTCCTATTTTGGGGTCAGCCCAGGTAGCTAAAGCTCAGACCACCTATGGAGCTACTGCTTATTCTGCGACTTCTGGCGCCACTGGTATTAGTTGGAATCATGATTCACAGAGAGGGGCACTAAACGCAGCAGTAGCCGCCTGCAATGAAGAAACAGGAGGTGCTGACGACTGCGAAGCGCTGACCTATAATACCAATAATTGTGGAGCGATCGCATTAGGCGAAGGAGGAGCAGGTGCGGGCTGGGGTGACGACAAATCAGCAGCAGAAGCTCAAGCTCTCGCCGCTTGCAGCGAACTAGAGGGTGGCCGTTGTAAAGTGAAGCTTTCAGCTTGCAACGAATAATTAAACTGATAAAAATCGGTCGGAGTTGTTTATATTTTCGCTGGTAAAACAGCTTATAAAATGGTAAGTGTAAAGTGCTCTTCGGCGTACCTTCCACTTACCATTCGGCTAAAAGTAGGGTGCTATCAGAGTGCACCTTACAGTTAATCTCCTACTTCGGAAGTAACTGCATCAGGTGGCAGCAAACTTTCTAATCTATCTTTAGACCAGTATTCAGTAGGGTAAGCGAGTGCAATAATATCAGAGAGTCGAATCAGCCACGTAACTTGTCCGTAAGCATCGATATTTTCCGCCTGTTCGTTAGGGGGAACTATCACCAAAAGTTCCACAAAGTCAGCGAACAAATTAATCGGGATGCCGCCAAAACTGCTATTATTTGTTTTAATCCAAACTTTGCTGCCTCGATCGAGAGCTTCTTGGAGTCGCTGGCAAAGCAAACTGGATTTTTTGACCTGGGATTTTTTGGCTTTCGACTTTTTTCCCATAGTTTTAAGAAGTTAAAGTAGTTGTATTGTGGGTTGCACAGTGGGTTGCACAGTTCGCTGCACAGTTGGTTGCACAGTGGCTTGAGATTTAGCGCAATCGCAGTTTGGTATAGAAACGGACTGGAGCAAAAAGGTCGATAGCCCCGTCGCTACCCCATCACTCTAGTCTATAAGAAAGCGCTGTACTGCGATCGTAATAACAATTTAATCGCAAAATCGGGAAATGACACCAGCTCAAAAAAAAATGCCACAGTCGCCAAACCCCAAACCCTGGTTGTCATGAGTGATTCCCAATCTAAAATCTCAAATCTAAAATGGTATTACCTGCCGTATCATGTTACACAATCAGTCAACAAGGCCCGTGTTTCCACTGTGCCCAAATGCAGTATAATCGGCGGAATCTTCCCAAATCGTTTAAGTAAAACAATGGACTGGCGAAAGCTCATTCATCCAAACCCGAAAGCTTCCACAAATCAACCCGCAGCACCAGACACTCGATTATCTGTAGAATTTTTGCTAGGGCTTTTTGCTGCGGGATGGACTCAACAGCAGGTGTTAGAAAAATATCCCGCACTGACTTCGGAAAAGTTGCGCGCGGCTTTGGCTGGTGCGGATTCCCAGTTAGTGTCATCCATCGCTAATCCAGAATTACAAGCAATTATCGCTCAAATTAGAGAATAATTTACAATGCTAACACCTGAAGGATTGCGGGCTGTTTTTCGTTTGCTGCTGAATGTATCCGTATATAAAAGTTCTACTTGACGCGATAATTCCAGGTTTTGATAGCTAAATCTATAAACCAGCCTAAATTAGTGGGTGTCTCCTTTGCGTAAGATTTCCACCATTCCAGAGTAGTGTTATCCAGAGGAGGAGTAATACCTTTAAGAAGATTGAGAAGCAACCAAAAACTATTATTATTATAACCTAGTGCAGCTTGCGTCAAGTACATATTAGGTTTACACCATTTTAACATTCCATGTCTAGTCATTCCTGAAAATGTATTTGGTTGAGGTTGCTCTTTTAAGTTGATAGTATCTTTTGTACAGACGACCCATTCTATGGAAGAATTTTCAGAAAAAGGGTTGCTTCCTTTTTTCAAAACAAATCCAAATCGAGTTACCGGTGTTTTGATGTTTTTACTAACTGCTGTTGGCAACCAAAGAAATAAAACGATTCCGTTAGTAGTGTTAGTTATTTCGGCCACTTTTTTGTGATTCACTCCATCCCCAGTTCCATACAATATTTTTCTGTAAGTGCTACTAACCATTTCTTTTACTTTTGGCTGAGACAAAAGCAAAGTTCGCCACTTAAGAAAATCTGTATGATAGTCGGGTGGGAGCCTACCTACAAAATTGCAAGTAAAAGCAGGTAAACTGCTAATATCTAAATTAGGAGAGATTTCTGGCAACCCAAATACAGGGTAAGAAATTTCATAAATTTGACTTAATAGTTTAAATTGACCTGAGTTATGATGATTTTCTACAGCAAATTCCCAAAAGCAAAAATCATCTTCAAATTTTGAAGCTTCTTTATCTGTATAATTATCATTGTGAAAACTAGGTGCGATCGCTATCATTTTAACTGGCAAAGAATAGTCAATTTTATCATCAAAGCATTTATTGGTGATAATAGCTTTACGATACCGAGTTAGCTGCGAAACTAATCCTCGATCTTCTTCATTTTTCAACTCAATAATTATCGGCTGATTTTCGGATTTGGTACAGCACAATAAATCGCATCGCTGCATTTTTACAGTATGCTGCCTTTTGATTTTAATTAGCGAGGGAAATATTTCATCAAATTTCTCATCTATATAATCTTCCAAATCCATCTCGGATTGAAACCTGATTTCACCACCAATATAAATTAACTTGCGATTAGCAGTTTTTACCCTCTCATTCAACCTTTTACCTTGGGTTGATAGATGTTTTGCTTTGAGGTATGGCACAGTAGCTCTCCCATAAAGTGAGCATTGGCCGCAAGCTTAACTCACGAGCCATGCCCAATTATATCACTTATCATCCCTGACCGGCAGCGATGTATCCAGAATTTCCATCAACAATTCCAGCCGCGAAGGACGGCTCAACATCGGCACTAAATTCGGTAAGGAGTAGTAATCTCCCGCAAACGTAAAGGTTTCCACCGATACTTGTTTGTCCTTCAATTGCTTCTGGACATATTCGCACCAAGCACCAACTCGCACAATCACAACATCAGGAATTACCCCCAAACTGCGGCAGTAATTCTGATAAGCATCTGCGAAATAAGGTGCGGTGTTTTCGCCTTCATCTGTTACCAGAATGAATTGTTCGACAACCTGCTTTTTAATTCGCATTGCTTCCACCGCGCAACCGCAACTTGTGCCGCCGCCCGCCCGAATGTGCTTGAAAGCGCGTTCCCAGTCTGTCAATTCGCTGCCGTTTGCTTGCACTGGATACGGCATCGTGTCAAAGGCATAAACGAACAGTGCAGCCTCGGAAATGCCGGAAATCAAAGCAGCTAGACGCTTCCCGACTTCGATCGCACTTTCCATGCTTCCCGACTTGTCAATCAACAAACCGGTTGCTTTGGCAATCTTGCCGCGCTTCTTCACCTGTTCGTTTGTCACCGCTTCCAGCTTCGCCGCCGTTGCTGCGTCGAAGTTCGCCCCCGCGCCCGCAACACTCGCTTTGTAAGCAGAAACCCGATCGCACTTTGCCGCTTCATCCAGCTTCGAGTCAATCAACTGCTTGACTTCCGCGTGATCCATCGCGCCGCGCGACTGAATCGATTTCAAATTGTTGATGACTTCCTGCGGCGACATCGAGTTAATTAGCGCCGCCAAAACCGTTGGCGTTAGCTGTCTGATCGCACCAACTGCGATCGTATACGGAATCTTGTACTCAACAATCAAATTCGCCTGTTCCGCAGGTGTCGCCGCCTTGGCCAACTGCTTCAAAACGAACGCCAGAGAGTCTTCCGGCGGATTGTCTTTGAAGAGAATAGCGTTAGCGCGATCGCTCGGCTTGACGTGCAGCGTTGCGTACAAATGCTTCATCGCCTTGCGGTTGCGGAGGGCGGCGCGATCGAAAAACTGTGCATTCTTTTCCCGCGATTTCAGATAGCGAGTGACAGCAGTGCGCGCGCTGCGGGGCACCTTATTCTGATGCCGCTTCATAAAGTCCACAATCCGCGAAACCTCGTAGGGAGGGAACTCTTGCAGCATCATAAACCCGGCATCTCGGTGTTCCGTCAGCGCCGAAGTCAGCAAATTTCCGGCAAAAACTTCCTTGTGATCGCGCACGTCGCCGTGGCGTTGATACCACACTGCTAAATGACCGTAAAAAATGGGGTCTAATTCGATAATTAACTTGTGAATTTCTGCTACTTTTTCTAATACACGGTGAGGAGTGGTGAGCAGACTGTTGAGCATTTCCAAACGCAAATCGCGTTCTGCTGTATTCATATTCATTGTTTTTACCTTCCTATTGATTTTGGATTTTGGACTTGAGAAGTATTCCAAATCGGCGGTTGGCAGTTGTTGCACGCTAGCGAGTAAAATTTAAAAATCACCGCGCAAGTTTGGGGAGCTTTTTTTGGTAAACCTCAATAGGGCTTGTATGTAAGCTCTCGCGATTGGGGCGCGGCAAAAACTGCTATTGAAAATTATTTGAGGGAAACTGTTTCTAGTTCAAGGGTTCTCAAATCGGGTTCAACCCAGTTAATTCGAGCTTCCCAAGACATCAACCGATCGCGCGTGTAGTAGGTAAAAGGTAAAGTGCGCTCGGCATATTTTGCAATCAAACCGTTAGCAAGATTTACCATCGATCGATTCCGGCTTTCATCGGCGAGATATCGGCGAATAGTTCGCACCCAAAACAGCGTTAGCGTTTCGTGATATCCGCCATCTTTTGTAGTCTCAATTCCCTGAGCCGAGTTGTAACTTTTAATGCCATTCCGCACCGCATTTATCGCTTCTTGTTCCGAATCATAAAACAGATACCACAGAGCAACCGTTAAATGTGCTTCGTGAGTCCATTGACTTCGCGGCAGGCTGCCTTCTTGGAAGGCATGAATCAGACTGTCTATCTCGCTGGGCGATCGGTAAATTAGAGTTGTATTTTTCATAATTTAATTCTCCTCACCACTTTTATATCTAATATTTATAAAGATGAGATGTTCCGCACAAGTTCGCAAAGCGTTTTGACTGTCCGATCGCTCTACCCCTGAGCTACAGCCCCTTAAACGGGGCTGGCAGGATTTGAACCTGCGACAAATCGATTATAATGTGTGTATTCGCTTCACTCGTTAGGGTGCGGAACAAAATTTTTCTAATCTCTAAACTAGAAAATTTTGACTTTTGATTATTCTAAATTGCTCAATTATTTTTGCATTTTATAGCATTAAAAGTCACTTCGCGAAAGTTAAGAAAGCCGTTGGCACATACGCAGGAGTTGAACCCGCGACCTTTTCTGTTAAAGAGAAATGCTCTACCAATGAGCTAGTATGTAAGCTTCCTTTGTTGGGGCGCGAAGTGGAACTTTTAAGCGCCTGAAAAATATAAAAAATTCAGCTATAAAAGGCAGCGCACAAGTCAGAGAAGCTTTTTTTCAGCCTAGGGGCCGGTAGGAATTGAACCTACAATTGGATTTTAACTTGAACGTTTCCAGTTTGTAAGCTTCTTTAGTTGGGGTGCGCTGTCTAATACGTGCTTTAAGTTAATTTCTAGCCGTAAACAGCTTCTGGGCGGACAATTAAATCACCGCTGGGACGGCGATCGAGCACGTAAGACTCGAAGCGCTCGCCCTTGACATCAAAATGCTTTGCCAGACGTTCCTTAATAGCCTTGTCGCTCATTCCTGCCGCGATACCCAGTTGGTTTTCCGCCAAGTCATAGGAACGTCCTTCAAAACGAATGTGAACCATTACCGATACCTCCTAGAGCAATTTTGGATTTGGAATTGGTAGCTTATCTGCTCTTGACTTTGGCTTTTTGTGAGACTTAGCAAATTGCCAGTAGCGGTAAAGATTCACGAAATCTGATAACCTTTACTGAAAGAAGCGCCGTTCTAGGTGATAAGCTTGTTTGATTTTGCGGATTTTCTCAGCCTTTTTGGTTGCTTGAACTCTGGCCGAACTTGTCTGTTCTGAATCCGCATGAAATTCATTGAAATTAGACTGATTTCCTACAGCATCTGACTCTGGTCGAGTCAGTTTGTAACCGAACAGTCTCGTATAAAGTAACAACATGACCATCGAGTCTGTATTGCAAGACTTCCAACTTGATGTTCCTTGAAATTTTGAGCAATATTCAGTTGTCAAGGTTCAGAATTTGCACGGAAAATACAAGTTTTTGCTTGTCCTACGCTTTCCATATTTTTATACTACATAAATACTACACAGGTGTCAAGGGGGTAGCAAAAGTTTTTTAGATAAAACTTACACGAGGGGCGAGAAACCGGGTTTTTTCACGAAAATACTTCGTTGCAACCCGCAGATTCAGTAAAAAACCCGGTTTCTTGGGTGCGAGCGCGATCGCGAACTGTAACATCGATCAAACGTCCTTAACATAAGAAATGCTATCGCGAATATTGTGGAAGCCAGCAGACTCGTAAAGATGCAATGCACCTGATGAATTTTCAGCATCCACGCCGAGAATAGCAGTAGCGACACCGGCAGCTTTGAGCCGATGCAAACCAGCGAGCAACATCGCTCGTCCCAATCCGATTTTGCGGAAGCCGCGCCTAGTGCCGAGACAAGCAATCCAGCCTTCATTGCGCCCGGTACGATCGCACTTTTCCACACTAATCTCGCAGTAACAAAAACTGACAAATGTGCCATCATCAGCAACAGCAATCAAGTCTAAATCATTTCTGTAATCGGGTTTAGCTAACTGGTGCTTAAATTTATCTACCGTTAAATCGTGATGATTCCAGTGATCGATAAACGACTGGTTGAACATTTCTACCCAAGCTGCCGCATCCTGTTCGCCGGGGAACTGAATGAGGGCAAAACCTTGTGGGAATTGCGGTTCTGGGATCGGTTCAGAAAGCGATCGCGCCATTCGGTAAAAATAGCGATCGACCTTAAAACCGCAACTTGTCAGCACAGAAATGCGATCGCAATCCTCAGCGCGCGCGTAGGTTCGCAGCTTCACGCGCGCGCCCCGCATCGCAGACACCTCGCGCATCCGCACTTCACCCCAGGCGATCGCGGCTGCTTCCACATCACCACCGCGCGCGTCGGGGTGAACGCGAAACCACAGCCAACCATCAATTACTTCCCCAGGTTCAGAAATCCACAACCGAGCGAAACCGATTAATTTTCCCTCCACATCTTCCCAAAGGCGAATATCGCGGGCTTTGTCTAGGGACGGTTGGTTAAATTCTTGTTGCAATTCCGAGATGGAAGTACCTTCGTCGAGCCGATCGACTTCTTCGCAAGTATTGATTAAATGGGCGATCGCATCTAAATCGCGATCGCCCGCATAGCAGCGCGCCGAGAGACTTGCCATCATAGCTAATCACCATTCCCTGTTCTTATTCAGTTTAAAAATAGCTTGGGCGATCGCACTTTTATCGATCGACTGATCCGATCGGTCGATCGGCATTAAAAATCCGACAACGCTAACACTCACAGTAATCCAACCGCTACCGCCATTGGCTGCTATCGTGAGCGCAAAATGGGCGAAAAACGACATACTAGAGACAGTTTAAAGCCTCAAAGCCTTGTGAGTAGTATGTTATTTGGGATGGGAGTAGAAGGACTTGAACCTTCGACCTTGAGATTAAGAGTCACCTGCTCTAACCAACTGAGCTATACTCCCGCATCTAAGCTAGTATAACACAACCGTTCTGAAAACTCAACTATTTTTGTAAAAATTTGTGGCGATCGCCCAGGGTCAATATTTAACGCAAGTGCGATCGCGCAATTACAAGCTCAAGCAACTTAAGTAGCGGCTTTCGTTTATTCGCTGCAATGCGGTGTTATGGCGCTGTACTGCGCTACTTCTGATGCTGTGCCATTTGCTGGCGAATTGCTGTTTGAATTTTGACATCAAAGTCTGGATCGTCAACTGTTGTAATGACTCTCGGCGATCGTTCCCGACGTTTTGCTAGATAAGCTTGAAAAGCAGCTCGATCGTCTCGGTGGTCAAGAAAGTACCGCCTTAACTCTGGGTAAGACATTGCACTGTAGTTAATTTGACTCATTACAGCACCTCCCCATTCGGTGTAATTTCCAACTCTATTTCCTCGTTATTTCCTGCCAATATGAATAAATTTTGAGTGCGATCGTCAATGCAAATGAGGTGAATGGGCTGAAACATTAAATACGTCAACTGGTAGCCAATTCGATACAAACCCCTCAATTGTGCGTTGGTAGGCATTTAACCGCTGTTAGTTGAATCATATTTTTTCAGTATACAATTTATTCTACCGAGCGCCAAGGCTCAACATTATAAAATAACGAGTCTTTCCCATCCTACCTTATCTGCGCCAGAGTTGTGCAAAACCTGTGGCCGACTATCCAATCAAATCTGATACTTGGCCATCTCCAATCTCGACAATTCGCTTGACTCCATCTTGGCGATCTACTGCATCCACACAGAAAAACTTGCTGTGAATTAATGAGTAAGGTGGACTTTTGTCCACCCTACTGATTCTAATTGGTTCCGAAAGCGTCTACTTGAGAATGTGGGAGACGACACCGGCGCCGACAGTGCGATTACCTTCGCGGATGGCAAAACGCATATTTTGTTTGATCGCGATCGGCTGCAACAACTTCACAGTCATATTAACGCGATCGCCCGGAACTACCATGTTGATCTCGCCCCCGTCATCAGCCGTAAAAGATGCGATCGTACCTGTAACATCCGTTGTCCGCACGTAGAATTGAGGCCGATATCCCGCAAAGAAAGGAGTTCGGCGGCCGCCTTCTTTTTCCGACAGCACGTAAACCTCAGAATCGAATTCAGTGTGAGGTTTAATTGAACCGGGTTTAGCAAGCACCATCCCCCGCTCAATTTCGTCTTTTTGGATGCCGCGAAGCAACAAACCGACATTATCTCCAGCCATTCCTTCATCCAGAAGTTGCTGGAACATTTCAACGCCGATAACAGTTATCGTGCGAGTGTTTTGGATTCCCACCAATTCCACAGTATCGCCGACTTTGATTTTACCCCGCTCGATTTTGCCAGTTGCGACAGTTCCCCGACCTTTGATCGAGAACACATCTTCAACAGCCATCAGAAAAGGTTTGTCAATATCGCGATCGGGCGTAGAAATCCAGTCATCTACCGCATCCATCAAATCGTAAATGCCATCGACCCACTCATCCTCGCCGCGCTGAATTTTCGGATTAGCAGTCATCTTTTCCAGCGCTTTCAGTGCCGAACCTGCGACAATTGGGATATCATCGCCGGGGAAACCGTAAGAACTGAGAAGTTCGCGAATTTCTAACTCGACCAACTCCAAAATTTCCGCATCCTCCACCATATCTTTCTTATTCAAAAAGACAACCAGCTTCGGCACTCCCACTTGCCGCGCTAACAAGATATGTTCGCGAGTTTGAGGCATCGAACCATCTGCCGCCGACACGACGAGGATTGCACCATCCATTTGAGCGGCACCCACGATCATGTTTTTCACGTAATCAGCGTGACCCGGACAATCAACGTGAGCGTAATGGCGATCGCCAGTTTCATACTCAACGTGAGCCGTATTAATCGTGATCCCCCGCTGTTTTTCTTCCGGTGCAGCATCGATTTCATCGTACTTTTTAGCCTTGGCCCGACCCTGTGCAGCTAGCGTCATTGTAATCGCCGCTGTTAGGGTTGTTTTGCCGTGGTCAACGTGACCGATCGTACCGACATTGACGTGGGGTTTGTTCCGTTCAAATTTGGTGCGTGACATTACATTTGATTCTCCTCTAAGAGTTGTTTTTGGTTCTTAATCATGAGTTTTTAGTCCTTAGCCTGTTATTAATGACTAAGGACTAATGACTAATGATTAAAAAGGAAAGTGGAGGAGTCGAACCTCTACAGCTTTCGCTGCACCCTGGTATTCCAAACCAGTTGCCGTCCACACCGCCGCACTTTCCAAGTTTTGGAATTTTTAACCGCAGATAAACGCTGATTAAGGCAGATAGATTGAAAGTGGGTGGTATAGGAGTTGAACCTATCTGGTACCGGTTAAAAGCCGGGTGCATAACCGCTTTGCTAACCACCCTTAAAAATTCAGCGTTTGTGTAATTCCTAAAAAATTATTGTGTAGTAAACACTTCAGTCCTTTTTTGCCCCCAGCAATTGCAACGCCTAAAGTCCCGATTGCTAATGCTTCACTCGATAATGAAGTAACATGAAACCGTTGCTATAGATTTTGCGATCGGCAAGTTCCAAATTGGTCGGCTCGATTGCACCGAAAAAAAGAGGAATTCCCGCTCCGATAACTAGCGGATTCAACTTGACAATCATCTCGTCAATCTCAGAAAAGAGAGTTGCCGCTAAAGCGCCACCACCGCACAGCCAGATGTCTTTACCAGTTTCTTTTTTCAATTCCTGAACCAATGCGACAGGATTGTCCGAAACAAGTTCAATATTCTCATCGGGACTGGCTTTCATAGTGCGCGAAAAAACATACTGCTTCAAGGTAGGATAAGGATTAGTTACACCAAAATTTAGCCCTACCTCATAGGTTTTCCGTCCCATCAAAACCGCATCAAACTGCTTGTTCTCTGCACGAATGCCTCGTGCTTCCTGAAAGTGAGCCGGAAAAGTTTCAGGAAAGGAATCGAACAAATCAGCGAAATGCTCTCCTTCCATAGGAAAACAATCAAATGACCCATCTTCGCGAGCAATAAACCCGTCAACGGTGCAAGCAACGTAATATTTTAGTTTTCTCATGTTTCACCTTTTTTTTGATAAACTGACAAGACTACAAATGGAGAGGACGGGACTCGAACCCGCATCGATCGGCAGCAACTTTCAGGAAACGCGCTTCCTTACTGCCCGCAAGCAGATGAGAACTGCCCCCATCTCGGACTGTTAATTCCTTTCAGTGCCTCCGCAACCCGCTGCCAGTTTGCGTTTTCAGGGAACGTCGCGAAGCAACTTTTTACCCTACTCAACAAACCCGATCGTCCTTTTGGGAGCCGCTTTTCCAAAGTTTTTACGGTGCCATTCCAATTAGGCGACCTCCCCGCAATTTTTCTCAGTCTATAATAGCAAATCTTCTGAAAACAAATTAACCATCATCCTCCATTATTTATATATAAAATCATAAGAAATCCACCGAGGAGGTACTGCCCCTCCTATCCCCGCGTTATCAGCACGGTGTCTCGCTTTTCGACTTCCGGTGGTTAAAAGGAAGATGAAGGAATCGAACCCTTACAGTTACCTGTACCCCAGTTTTCAAGACTGGTTGCCAACCATTTAGCGGCATCTTCCAAGGGGTGTCTGACGGGGCTTGAACCCGCTAATAACTAGCTTCACGGGCTAGCGTCTCGACCGCTTCGACTTCAGACACCGGAAGTGGAGTCAAGGAGAATCGAACTCCTGGCCTCTTGCGTGCAAAGCAAGCGCTCTACCAATTGAGCTATGACCCCGCGTAAAAGATTCACCTGTCGAGTAAATCTAAAATCTAAAATCTAAAATTGGTGTGGTGGATTGCGATCGGATTTGAACCGATATCTTTCTAACAGCCAGTTAGATGCTTTACCAATTAAGCTACGAACCCCAGACAGCAGGAGTGGTAGGACTTGAACCCACAACATTCGAGGTAGAAGCTCGACACTCTATCCAGTTGAGTTACACTCCCATGTTTTTTGTTAATGCGCGATTCCCTATGGGATAGCTGCGCTTCACGCACTTTGACGTGCAAGTTATCAGAGCATTGCGTTTTCTCAGTTACTAGAGGGACTCCGCCCATGAGTTACTACACACTCTTTAAAGGATGGCTACCTTTAAGCCAACCTGCCGGGTTCATCGCACTCCTCGTTCTCAAACGCCCGCTGATTTTGACAGCGTTACCTTTCCTCTCGTACTAAAGTATGTAGGCTCCAAAGATTGGGGCACGCAAAGGGCGATCGATCTTACTATAAAAAATTATCCATTCAATGGAATCAACCTCCTTAAATTAAAGCAAAAACAACGAGAGTGGTAGGACTCGAACCCACAACATCCGCGTCCGAAGCGCGGCGCTCTATCCATTGAGCTACACTCCCATAAATTAGTAGTCCTGACAGGAGTTGAACCTGCAACATCTTGCTTGTAAGGCAAACGCTCTACCGTTGAGCTACAGGACTACAAAAGCGGATGATGGGACTCGAACCCATGCGCTGAGAATGGCATACTCAGATGCTAGCCTTTACATCACACCCGCAAACTGATTTTAGATTGGAAATTTGAGATTTGGGATTGAAAAAACCTCTTGTTTAGCCAAGCGGATAACGAGGCTCGAACTCGTGCCTAGAGTTTGGAAGACTCGAATGCTACCGTTACACCATATCCGCAATTAGTTTAGCGATTGTATCTCTTTAACCTCAACATACAGCCTTTACAAAATTGTCAAGTAAGTTGGCGTTGGACTAATGGGTAAAGTTACTAATCGCTGATTTTTTAAATCTAATTCAATTCCCAGGGCTTCTAGAGGAATCATGCCTAATAAAGGATTCATACCTCCGGGCAATTCCAAATACTCAAACGTGCCTTAGCGTCCTACTAAAAAAAAATTAGCATCCTGAAAAATTCTGGCTTTACCAATGCCATTAGCAGTCTCTACATCCACTTCTTTGAGCAATTCTAAACCGAGTTGTGCAATGATACTTGCAGGCAAACACAATGTTGTTGCACCTGTATCAACTAGCACATTATTTAGAGTGACTGAACGGATTTGGTCGGAAGGCATAAATCCTCTGGCTGCGACATTTTGATCGGCGCGGTTAGTCACGGTGAGTAGGGTAATAATTTTTCCCATTGAGGTATTGTCAGTTGCTAGCATAGTTTAACCTTGAACTACTCAACCTCAATTATGGCAATTTTTTGGAAAAATGAGTGCGATCGCCATTAGTAATTTGCTAAACTAGGAGCGGAGATAAAACACATGAAACTTATACTTACAGCACCCAATCCCGAACTATTCGCCGCATTCCAAGAGTATTTTTTCTACCTACCCAATGTCGAAATTACCAACAAACGTTTCGAGGATTTAACCGAGTATGACTGTTTGGTTAGTCCCGCCAATTCATTTGGCATGATGGATGGCGGTATCGATGCAGCCATTGTTGATTTTTTCGGTCATTCTCTCATGGTTAGGGTTCAGCAGCATATCTTGGAAGACTATCTAGGCGAACAACCAGTTGGCACGTCATTTATCATCGAAACTCACCATCCCAAACATCCTTTTATCGCTCATACTCCCACCATGCGCGTACCGATGTCTGTCGTAGGAACAGACGTTCCGTATGTGGCAATGTGGGCCATGCTATTAACAATTCGGCGCTACAATCAACACGCAAAACGTAAAATTGAGAGTGTCGTTTGTCCGGGATTGGGAACGGGAATCGGCCGAGTTCCTTATCGTGAAGCCGCGCGGCAAATGGCTCTGGCTTACGATTATTTTGTGTATCCCACACCGTATGTCAACTGTTTTGTTGCCGCAGAACGACAACTGCAAATTTGGGAAGGTGGCGATCGCAATCCTGCTTAAAGAGCGATCGCACTTTCCCAAGCAGGTGGCGAGATTTGAACTCGCATAAAAGCTTTACAAGAGCCTCATGTTGCCAGTTACATCACACCTGCATTTTTGGTGGCGGGGGCAGGAGTTGAACCTGCTATGAAGAGGCTTATGAGACCTCCAAGCCTACCCAGGCTACTTCACCCGCGATGTCACCAAATACCCCTGACTGGCATCGAACCAGCACTAACTAGATCCTAAATCTAGCGCCTCTACCAATTGGGCTACAGGGGCAAAACCGATTTGATATTTGAGATTTAATAAAACCTCATACCCCTGACAGGACTCGAACCTGCAAAAAACACTCGTTCTGAGCGAGTGATGTTTTCCAATTACATCACAGGGGTAAAGTCGGGATGGTTGGATTTGAACCAACGACTCCATGCTCCCAAAGCATGGCTTCTGGCCGCTGAATTACATCCCGTTCATGCTCCTAGTGAGACTCGAACTCACACTCAAAATAAAACAGATTTTAAGTCTGCCGCGTCTGCCAATTCCGCCACAGGAGCAAGTAGAAACTTGTTAAAAATTTGGTACTCCTGGTGAGATTTGAACTCACACAACACAATTTTTGAAATTGCGGCCTCTGCCAATTGGGCTACAGGAGTGTAATCGATCTGCTTTGGTAATAGCAGAACTGGGAAGGCAGGGATCGAACCTGCATTTTTCCGCTTTCAAAGAGCGGTGCCATACCGATTAGGCGACTTCCCAATAATTGGGTGCCGGGGTAGGCTTTGAACCTACAAAAACTCCTATTTCAGAGATAGGCGACTTTACCAATTTGTCTACCCGGCAATTAAAAAAATGGCTGCCCCAGTAGGACTCGAACCTACAACCTAGCGGTTAACAACCGCTTGCTCTACCATTGAGCTATAAGGCAACGCAATCCCCCAAGTCAGTATCGAACTGACGACCTCCTGCTCTTCAGACAAGCGCTCTACCAACTGAGCTATCGGGGGAAAACGGAGAAGGAGGGATTTGAACCCTCGACGGCTGTTAAACCGCTCTTTCTTAGCAGGAAAGCGCCTTAAGCCACTCGGCCACCTCTCCACAGCGAGAACGGAGGGATTTGAACCCCCAAATCTTCAGTTTCGTAGACTGAAATGTTATCCAGTTACACCACGTTCTCAAAATTGCAACTGCATATTAAATTCAGTTACAAATGGGTCGGGCTGGAATTGAACCAGCAACGCTTTAAGCTACTGTTTTACAGACAGCTACCCACGCCAATAGGAGGGCCGACCCAGTTTGGAAGTGCTGACGGGAGTTGAACCCGCAATCACTTGGGTGAAATCCAAGCGGCTTAAACCATTTGCCTACAGCACTATCGATTTTAGATTTTAGATTTTAGATTTTGGATTGCTCTTTGAGATTTGAGATTGCTCCTGCGAATAAATAGGAACAGAGGTTAGGGCGGGATTTGAACCCGCGAAAATCGGTTTTGCAGACCGACGCTTTGAGCCACTCAGCCACCTAACCTGGGAGTCCCGACGAGGTTTGCACTCGCAATCTTCACGCCAGAGAGGGAGACGGCTTGACTTTTGCCTACGGGACTTTGACCCCCGCCGAAAAACGGATACTTGCTTTCCGACAGGAGGTGTGGATTTTAGACCAAAGTTCCAGTTCCCAGATTCTTCTCCTGTGGAGTAAATCTAAAATCTAAAATCGACTGACGGGAGTAACGAGACTTGAACTCGCAACCTTTCGCTCGACAGGCGACTGCTCTGACCGATTGAGCTATACCCCCGCGAAAATGAACAATATTCTGTCCTTGAATTACTCAAGTTGGGACAGGGTGGCGGTTGATTCCGCGTACTACAACCCGATCGGGCTTTTGTTGCCGGAGTCTACACCGCCGATGTCCACAATTATGTGACACGATTAACTTCCTATTCAGTTTTCAAGGTTCATATTGCTAGTGGGGTAAGGCTTTGAAGCTCTTTCCCCTTCGCCATACATTTATACTACATTGTGTATTACAAGACTGTCAAGGGGGTAATACAACTTTTTTTTAAATTGGGTTTTTTAAAGGGGTGTTGATCGCTCCCACCAACCCTCTGCGTTCCCCCAAATCCTTATATATCAATATTTTTGCTGCTAAACAGAGGTTGTGGCGCAAGGTAAATCTGATGCTGAAGCTGTACTACACTCCAATTGCTCTGAATTCTCGCCGTCGCGCGAGGTGGCTCTTCTGGAAAATGCGATAATCAGCTTTTAAATATCAAATACTACAAATCAAACCTTGTCTGAATTGCCCTTAACTCCCGTGTCCGCAACCATACAACCCGATCGCCCAAACCTTCCTCACTGGCTACACTCCTTAGATACCTGTCCGAGTACCAACAGTTGGGCGATCGCCCGCGCGGCCCAACTCCACCACGGAGATGCAGTATTTACAAAGCGACAAACCAGCGGGCGCGGCCAACACGGGCGCACCTGGCACGCCCCAAGCGGTGTCTTGACTGTTAGTTTTGTTCTCGACAACCTCAACCCCACTCTGTTGCCAGGGATCAGTTTAGCAGCGGGTTTAGCGGTGATTTACGCGATCGAAGATTTGGTTCCCGACTGTCGCGATATGCTGCGCCTGAAATGGCCAAACGATGTCTGGATCGATCGCCACAAATTAGCGGGAATTCTCTGCGAAGCTACTTCCAGCAATGTTTTTGGCAAAACTCGCGCCGTTGTGGGAATTGGACTCAACCGCTGCGTAGATTTCGCGGCTGCAGGATTGGATGAAAGGGATCTGGGCAATGCGGTAAGCTTGCATTCTATTGCTAGTACAGTACCAGATGAACTGTGTTTGGTCGATCGACTGCGGCACTATTTACTCGAAGTAGCGGATATGTTTTCTATCACAGACAAGCCAGCCTCCAAGTCCGGTTTAACGCTACTTTTGCCGGAATTGCGCCGCCGCGATGGGTTGATTGGCTGCCCGGTGGCGATCGAACTTGCGTCGGAAACCATCTACGGACAAGCCGCCGGCATTGACGGATGCGGCCGCTTGTTAGTATGCTTGGCGGGCGATCGAATACAAGCCTTTACCTCTGGGCGAGTTAGATTAATTTAAGAGGCAGTTGTCAGTGGGCAGTTGTCAGTTGTCAGTGGGCAGTTGTCAGTTGTCATTTGTCAGTTGTCATCACTCAACGCCGTCAGCAGTTAACAGTCAACAGTCAACAGTTAACAATGCCCCATGCCCCATGCCCCATGCCCCATGCCCTATTTCAATTTCAATTGATCACCTCAAATACTACCAATCTGCTCAGCCACAACGGTTGATTGGCCTCCACACCTTCCGGACGACCCTTAGTAGAAGCAACTTGTATTCTGTTGCCATTTATCCCTTGTCTAACCAAAATATTTTTCACATTTGTCGCCCTTTCCAGTGCCAACTTTTGATTTTCTACCCGAGTGCTTTTAAAATCGCTGTAGCCAACTATCCTTAAATTCTTCGTGCGATTTTTCTCCATATATTCCTTGACTTTGCTAAGCTTTTCTGCTACATCTTTCGCCTCCAAACTTGCCGAGCCTGCACCGAAATACACGCGAACTGGCATTATTATCTTTGGTGGCGGTGGAGTTCCTATTATCACTGTATTTGTTACAGACTTCACGCCCGGAATTTTCTCAAAAGCTTGAGTTATTTTCTGAGCATCTGGCACTTTGCTTACGCTGCCTGCAACGGCGACTTTTCCCTCTGCATAGCGAGCCGAGATATTAATGCTTTCTACTTTATTCAAAAGAGCTGCCGTCCGCTTGACATCGGCTTCTACTAAAACTGGATCGGGAGGTACTTCAACGGCTATAATTTTATTTTCAATTCTTGATTGTGGAGCCACTTGCTGAGCGATTTTTTCCGCTTTCAATCGCAGATTTTGATTTGGCACTCGGCCCGAAATCTGCAATAATTTATCTTTAACATCGGCCGCGATACGATAAACCGATAACTCTGGAGCAGATTGTAATGCTAAATTCGTATCTGCTTCTAAGCTCGCTTCAACTGCGCTGCGGTATTGATGAATTCCCCAAGGTACGCCAATTAAACCTAACGCTGCCAAACCGATAATTGGTAAAATGGGAAGTTTAGAAGATTTAACTTTTACATCTGTATCGATTAATTTTTGCAATTTCGAGTTTACTTCGGGTGGTACAGTTGCTGGATCGCCGTTAAATGACCGAATTTGATCTCCGTATTCTTGAACAATATTGTTGAATATCGCTCGCATTTTGTACTTAAACCACTGGCGGGTTTCTCCTTGCATAACTACTGCCAGATAACACGATCCCGCTACTTCCAATACGATCGTAGATGTGCCGTATTCGATAGCATCAATCTCTGCAATATTTCCCGACTGAGAGATGCAATCGTTGACAAAAGCCCGAATAGCAGTCAGCATCCCCGCTACCATATCTGATTCTAGCTGTTCGCGTTCAGACTTCTGCACTGCTGAAATTACTAAGCCCGATTGTGTTTGAATTAAAAACACAGCTTTAACACTCAGTGGTGTTGTTTCTTTTATCAGCAATTCTGCTTCAGAAATTCCCTGTAATTTGGCTTTAATTTTGCGACTAATTCCCTCTGGACTTAAAGATGCTTCGAGTTTTTCATTAATCTCCCGCATCATCTCGGCGATGTATTTTAAAATCGTGCTGCCGATTATCGGATAAAGTGCATCCGACATTGCTTCTCGCTTGAGATGAATTTGCTGTTTGATAGCGGTGGCCATTTCCGGCGCGATCGCCATGGCAATTTCATCGGGCGATTCACTGATTCTGTGGCTGATTCCCACAGTCAGAGCCGGCGATATGGCTACTCCCATCGATTGTCTATTTTCTCGGCTTTTCGTATTAATTATTTCATCAATTATCGGAGCTATGGTTTCGACAAATGATTTTCTAGACTCATTAATTGTTTGGATCATCATTTCGGGAAAGATGACTTTAATTCTGGCAAGTAATTCTTCCCGATCGCCTCCCCATTCCGCATCAGTAATTTTGCGATCGAGTTCGCCTACTTTATCGTTGAGTCTGTAATTATAACTTACAACTTCATCTAACAAAGGCAAAATAGATTCGATGACAGACTTTTGCAGTTGGGCGTGATGGCTAACCATCAGCTCGTCAATCAAAGGTTTCAGTAAATCTGTAAACAAGTCTGTCGATTCATAAATCCGGTGTTCGATCGCTACAATCTTTTGTTCGATTTTCGCGAGTCTTTGATCGATCCTTTTATTCTGAATGATGGCATCGACAGCCGGGGCGATCGCAGATTCTATCTCTAGCTTTGCTTCCCCGATGTTTCGAGACAGCATTTCTACAATCACTGGCATTATTCTTGCCATCAACCCTTCTATCTCGGCTAAAACTTGCTGCTGAACTTCGACAATCTTAGTTTCATTATTTAATATTTGTGCTGCAATACCGCTGTTTTGAAGAGCTGTGTTGACACCAGGTGCGATCGCCTCTCTCACCTCTAACTTTGTCTCCTCGATTTTCCGGTTCAGCGACTCAATCATTAAGGGCATTAACCTTGCCATTATATCTTCCGGCTGAGATTTTTGCTGTCGCTGAAGATTATTTAGTCTACTTTCTACGTCGCTCAATTTTTCTTGAACTTCTCTTTGAAGAATTGCTGATTCTATCAAAGGTTCGATCGTCGATGCTACTTGTAATTTTGATTCATCGATTTTCTGATTCAGCAAATCAGTGATGGCCGGCATTAGCATCGCCATTATCTCTTCAGGCTTCTGAGTTGGCGACTGTTGTGTAGCCAGTCGCCGTTCGATGATGCTCAATACTTTTTCTTCTATTTCTACCCAAGCTATTCTTACCTGTACTGAGGGGGTAACAGCTTCTACAATCTCTGACTTTAATTCACTAATTTTGCGGTTCAGCAATTCGGTAACTACTGGTACTAGCTGCTTGATTAAATCTTCCGGTTGCTGCTGGTAACGCTGCTGAATATTCGCAACTCTATCTTCAATTCTTACTACCTGTTCTTCAAGTCCGTTTTGATTGTGAATTACTTGATTGACTTTTGGTGCGATCGCTGAAGCTACCTCTAACTTAGACTCCTCTACCTTACGCTTGAGCAGCTCGCCCACCACCAACATCACCCGTTGCATTAACTGTTCTGAATTCGGCAGTTGCTGCTGGTTGAAGTTAGCAATTTTATTTTCCAAATCCGCTATTTTTGTCTGCAATTCGAGCTGATTAATTTGATCGCTGCTAGCGAGTTCGCTCGCCTTTTTTAATTCCGACTTCAACCCCTCTAATTCATCTCTCATCAACTCAGGAATTAACGGCTTCAGTAAAGTCATCAACTCTTGGGGTTCAGACATCAACTTCTCAAAATTTTCTAATCTTTGTTCCACGCTCAAAACATTACTGTAAAATTCCGGTAAATCCCTTTCAAACAGCAGTTGCTGCAACCGCTTAAACTCTTCTACTGCTTGTTCTAACTCTTCCTCAGACGGTGGATTTTTTTTTGCTATCTTCCTGGCTACAGATAAATCGGGTTCCTCATTATTGTTTTCTCGTCTTTGAGATGGGATCTCTTCCTCGTTAGTTAATACTTCGGGTATAATACTTGGTGATTCGATCCTAAAAGACAATTGTTTGCGCCGATTTTCCTCATTCTCCAATCGCTGAATAGACTTTTCCGCAAGCGGTAACTTCAGCTCGCTTGGTTCTTTTTTTGATTTTTTTAATAACTGGAATTCAGTCAGTATGGTTAGCAATTCCTGTAGTTGCTCTCCAGCTTTAGAACTTGCCTGAGTTGCATCAGAAACCTCTTTTTCTGACTGATATATTTTGCCTGAATTATCATTAGATGCTGCCATACTGCCCTACCCAAACGTGATTTTGATCGACCGAAGGAAATTACCAGCTTGCTTGCCGCCTCACCCCAGCGAAAATCAATAGGAATGACACAATTTTTCCAAGCGTCAGGCGTACTAAAGCTATCGCCTTATTTTAACTGCTGTTCTGCGACTAGCCAACTGAGCCGCCAACTGCAATGCTGCCTTCATGCTGGAGGCATCTGCAATCCCCTGACCTACAATATCAAAAGCTGTGCCGTGATCCGGAGATGTGCGGACAAAAGGCAAGCCAATTGTAGTGTTGACTGCTTTATCGAAAGCCATCAATTTTACTGGAATCAACCCCTGGTCGTGGTACATTGCCAAGTAACCGTCGTGAGCTTCCTTGGCTAAACCGTACCAAACTTTAGCCGGTTTTACCCACAGGGTATCCGGGGGGACTGGCCCGTCTAACTGCACTTGAGGAAAGCGATCGCGCTGCGTTTCCAACCAAGGTATCATCCAGTCTTGCTCTTCATTTCCCAGTTTGCCATTTTCGCCGCTGTGAGGATTTAAGCCAGAAATCGCAATTTTCGGTCTTTCCAGCCCAAAATCTTCCCGCAAACAGTTTATCAGTAATTCTAGTTTTTCACTCAGTAATTCGGGACTCAACGCATCGGGGACTTGACGCAGGGAAATATGTGTGGTAGCGAGTAAAGTTACGAGCGTCCAGCCACTGTGGGGAGATGTGGCGGCAAACAGCATTCCGAACCGCTGCGATTTTGCTCTTTCTGCGAGGAGTTCTGTTTGTCCGGGATAATTGTAACCGGCCGCCTGCCAGCAAGTTTTGGAAATCGGGCCTGTCACGATGGCGGAGAATTCGCCGGCGATGGTACGGGTGATCGCACTTTCCATGTAAGCAAAGCTAGCAGCCCCGCTAGCTGCACTCCCGACACCGGGGACTATTTCGCCCCACTTGCTGTCTGGTTCAATATCAATAATGTTTAATGTTTCGGGATTTGCCGCTTCTGCTGCTGGATTGCTCGATCGCAACTTATCGTAAGTTTGCTGCAAAACTCTCCTAGAGCCTATAACCGTTGCCATCAAGCCAGCAGCGGGATCGGCCAATGCCTTGAGAATCACTTCCGGTCCAATTCCCGCCGGATCTCCAAGAGTTACAGCTAGTTGTGATTCCCGATCGAGACTCAAGGCAGTTTTCTCCAACAAAATACAGCAATTTCGGCACTGAAATTTTAGCATTCATGTACCTGGTTGCCCCAAATTATATTATCTTTATTTAATGCGATCGCCCAATTGGACTTATCAAATCATGAATCCTGAAATTTTCAATGCAGCCTTTTTGTCCTTTTCCCTAATTTTCGTAGGTATAGGTGGAGGCTTCCTCCTGCTCAAATTGCAAGGCGGCGAAGAATAAGTTTTTTTCAACCAATCCTTCAGAAGCCTTCTACCTTCTGCCTTCTAGAGTCTACTTGCTGCCGAAAGTCAGCCTTCTGCCGAATATCTCAAGCCTAAAATGAGAAAAATTCAGGTTTTTGTTAAGTTTTTATAAAAAACTTAACAAAAACCTGATACCATCTTATTGAAAGTTTAAGATTCATAATTAATCCCTAGATGACTTTATTGATTTTAGGTGCCACCGGCACTCTCGGCCGCCAAATAGCTCGCCGCGCCCTAGACGAGGGCTACCAGGTGCGCTGTTTAGTCAGAAGTTACAGAAAAGCTGCATTTTTGAAAGAATGGGGCGCTGAACTCGTACCGGGGAACCTTTGCCAGCCAGACAGTCTGCCTCCGGCCCTAGAAGGCGTCAGTGCTATTATCGATGCAGCAACAGCCAGTGCAGCCGATTCTGTCAGCATTAAAAGAGTAGACTGGGACGGAAAAGTATCGCTGATCCAAGCAGCAGCAGCAGCAGGCATCAAGCGTTACATATTCTTTTCCTTTCTCGACGCTGAGAAATATCCCCAAGTCCCCTTGTTGGAAATCAAGCGTTGTACCGAACTGTTTTTAGCAGAATCCGGTTTAGACTACACAATCTTGAGACCTTGCGGCTTTTTGCAAGGACTACTGAGCCTGTATGCAATGCCGATTTTGGACAATCAGGCAGTCTGGCTGCCCAACAAGCCATCCGCCCTTGCCTACATGAACACTCAGGACGTTGCTAAATTTGCCGTCCGGGCCCTTTCAGTTCCTGAAACCGAGAAAAAAAGCTTTCCGGTGGTGGGAAATCGCGCTTGGGATGCTGACGAAATCGTGCGGTTGTGCGAACGGCTGTCAGGGAAGCAAGCTAAAATTACGCGCACCCCAGACGCCTTGTTGAAGGCTACTCGTCAATTTGCTAAGTTCTTTCAGTGGAGTTGGAACGTAGCTGACAGATTGGCTTTTTCAGAAGTTTTGGCAGCCGGAAAACCCTTGAAAGCTCCGATGGATGACGTTTACAGTGTCTTCGGACTCGACCCCAAAGAAACTACTACTTTGGAGTCTTATCTCGAAGAATACTTTAATCTGATTATGAAGAAGCTCAAGGAAATAGAGTACGAGCAGCTTAAGACTAAAAAACGGAGTAAACAAAAAATGCCCTTTACATTTTAAAGTGCCGAAAGCTGGGATTATATACAACGACGTTAAACCTGTGGCTTGTCGCATCGCCGCAGAGTTGGAAGACAAGCTGACTGCCCGCGGCTGGGAGGTTTGCTCGGTTTCTGGTTCAGGAGGAATTCTGGGCTATTCTAGCCCCGATCGCCCCCTGTGCCACACTCAGATCGAACAACTCGTCCCCCCCGGTTTTGACAGCGACATGGAGTTTGCAGTGGTTTTGGGCGGCGACGGTACGGTGCTGTCGGCATTTCGCCAAGTTGCTCCGATTGGAGTGCCGCTGCTGACTGTCAATACCGGTCACATGGGCTTTTTAACAGAAACTTACCTGAACTTGCTGCCGCAAGCTTTGGAAAAGGTAATCGCCGGAGAATACGAAATAGAAGAAAGATCGATGCTGGCGGTGCGGCTGTTTCGAGAAAACGACTGCCTCTGGGAAGCTCTTTGTCTCAATGAAATGGTGCTGCACCGGGAACCGCTGACTTGTATGTGTCATTTTGAAGTGGCGATCGGTCAGCACGCCTCTGTTGACATTGCCGCAGATGGAGTCATCATCGCAACTCCCACAGGATCGACAGCTTACGCCCTTTCTGCCGGTGGGCCTGTCATCATTCCGGGAGTGCCGGTGTTGCAGTTGCTGCCTATTTGCCCGCATTCAATGGCTTCGCGGGCTTTGGTGTTTTCCAACACCGAGCCGATCAAGATTTTGCCGGCTAGTCCGAACCGCCTGGTAATGGTGGTAGACGGGAACGGCGGATGTTATGTTCTGCCTGAAGATTGGGTGCAAGTCGAGCGAGCTCCGTACCCAGCCCGGTTTATTCGGGTGCAATCTTTTGAGTTTTTCCACATTTTGCGGGAAAAATTGGGCTGGGGCTTGCCTCACATTGCTAAACCGAGTTCGGTTGAGTTGCCTTGATAGTTGTTGTTGACACTCCCCGACGATCGAGGTACGGGGATTGTTGGCTCAACCAGTTGGCTTGCTCGTAGATTTCGGCATCCCCACTAGAATCTCTTGTCCGTCCGCTTTATCGACTTGTTAGACCATGTATCATAAAACATGAAGAATCGGCACTGATTTGGCGATCGCCTGCTTTGAGGGTTGTTTTATTGTTCCTCTTCAAATGCGCCAAGAGCATCATCGAACTTGTTGATAATGTCGAGTAATTGTGATACGACGCGATCGAAGACTTTTTTGCGCTCTAATAGTTTGGGTTTTTCGTTACAGGCATTTAGAATTGTCTCGCGTAATGGTTCTTTGCCTGAGAATTTATAGTCGGCGATCATTTGGTTGACCGCTTCAAGTTTCAGATTTTCCTTGAGACAGAGTTGGCGCACGGCGACCGTGCGTTCTTGGTTCCAGAAGTTTTGAAATACGGTTTCGATCGCCTCTTCTGGCTTAATTGTGGGCATCTGTTCGTCAATGAATTTTTCAATGAGATCCCGTTTACTGCGTAATTGAACCTCTTGCCCAACGAGTTCGAGAATAGACTCTTTTCTCTTCTGATAGTCTTCTTCCGTGGTTTTGGTATTTTGTTGGAGTTCTCCTAGGAGTTTAAGAATGTAGGAAACGTTGATTTCGTCGCGTTGAATGAGTTCTAGTTCAAAATCAACTTCTTCAATGATGGAGTCTTTTTCTTCCTCTTTGCGCGATCGCGTTCTGTCGTAAATGTCGAGGTACTTGCTCTTATAATCTTCAAAGGTCTGTTCGTCCATGTTCAGGTCAGTAAAATTAAACTCGGTGAAGGATTTACTGACGTTTAATAGACGGATGAGATTACGAAAGGCTTTGACAAATTCCACTTGATCGTCTTCGCTGATCAGTTTATTGACATCGTTGGGGATAGTGGCGATCGTCCTCAATTCCTGCACACCTTTATTAAACGCTTCAATGTAGTGTTCGTAGGGTTCGATGAAGATTTCTTCCTTGGCGTTGGCATCGGAGAAGAGGGCGACGGCTTGGTCGGTGTTTTCTTTGAGGTTACGGAAACAGACGATATTGCCTTGGGATTTGAGCTCGCCTAAAATGCGGTTGGTGCGGGAATAGGCTTGAATGAGTCCGTGATACTGGAGGTTTTTATCAACGTAGAGGGTATTGAGCTTTTTGACATCGAAGCCCGTGAGGAACATATTGACGACTAACAGAATATCGGCACGTTCTTGATCCTGAGCGTTTTCCCGATCGCGGTCTTTCATCCGCTTGGAGATGTCTTTGTAGTAGGTGTAGAAGGCTTTGCTGTCTCTGACGGAATGTTGGGTTTGATAGAGGGCGTTGTAATCGTTGATAAATTCGGCGAGTTTGTCGCGGCTATGGGAACTGTTGCTGGTTTTTAAATCAAAATCGGGTTCGCCGATTAAGCCATTTGCCTCTTCGTCGTCTTCGTTAATGCTGGGGGTGAAGATCGTAACGACTCGCAAGTCATGTAAACCCTGTTTTTGTTTATTTTTAAAGGTTTCGTAATAGGTCAGTAAGCTATCAATATTACTGACGCAGAGCATGGCGGAGAATTTTTTATTGTGGGTTTTGCGGTTATGGTTTTCTATGATCCAATCAACGATTAGGGAAATCCGATCGGGGTTTTCAAAGAATTCGCGATCGAGTTTGGGTTCGGTGATCAGGCTGCCGTCTTTGCGCTTGATTTTTCCCCAATATTCAACGGAGAATTTAAGCACGTTTTCATCGGCGATCGCATTAGTGATCACATACCTATGCAGACACTCTTGGAATAAATCTTTGGTGGTGCGTTTGCCATAGGCGTTACTGGCGGCGTTGTCGGCGAAGATGGGTGTGCCAGTAAAGCCAAACATTTGGGCGTTGGGGAAGAATTTGACAATATTTTTGTGGGTTTCGCCAAATTGGGAACGGTGACATTCATCGAAAATAAAAACGATACGCTGATTCCGCAGGGGTTCCATGACAGATTCATGGCGAGGGTTTCGGATGGCGTTATTCAGTTTTTGGATGGTGGTGACGATGAGATTGCTGTCGCCTGTCATCTGATTGACGAGTTCTCTGGTGCTATCGGTGGTATCTACGCAGTCGGGGCTGAAGTGGTTGAATTCTTTGCTGGTTTGGTAGTCGAGGTCAGCGCGATCGACCACAAACAGCACTTTATGGACTTTGGGGAGTGCGGTGAGGATTTGGGCGGCTTTGAAGCTGGTGAGGGTTTTGCCTGAGCCTGTGGTGTGCCAGATATAGCCGTTTTTGTCGGTGGTTTTGACGCGCTCAAGGATGGCTTCGACGGCATAGTATTGGTAGGGACGTAGCACCATCAGCACTTTGTCGGATTGGTGCAGGACGATGTATTTGCAGATCATTTTGGAGAGGTGGCATTTCTCCAGAAAGGCCTTGGCGAAGTCTTCGAGTTGGGTGATTAGGTTATTTTCTGCATCTGCCCAGTAGAAGGTTTGTTTGTATTCTTGTTTGCGGTTGTTGGCGTAGTAGCGAGTATTTACGCCGTTGGAGATGACAAAAATTTGCACATATTGAAATAACCCAAAGTCTGCACCGTAGGAGTGGCGTTGGTAGCGGTTGATTTGGTTGAATGCTTCTTTTAGTTCGAGTCCTCGGCGTTTGAGTTCGATTTGGACTAGGGGCAAGCCGTTAATTAATAAGGTTACGTCGTAGCGATTTTTGTATTTGCCTTGTTGGGCGATCTGGTGGGTGACTTGGTATTGGTTTTGACACCAGTGTTCGGTGTTGAGAAATTCGAGATAGGTGGGTGTACCATCATCACGGATGAGGAGCATTCTGTCACGGAGGCGATCGGCGCGATCGAAGACGTTGCCTTTGTCGAGGTGGTTGAGGACTCGCTTAAATTCTTCGGGACTGAGTTGGGTTTTATTATGTTTTTCGAGTTGGGCTTTGAGATTGTTTCGTAAATCTTCGGCGTTGCGGATGGTGACGGGTTCGTAGCCGAGTCCCGTCAGGCGCTGGATTAGATTTTGTTCTAGTTCTTGTTCAGATTGAGTCATTGTTTAGAAATGATATAGTCTGACGTAGTTATTAAATGATAGCAGTGTTGTTTTTATAAAATTCAACGAGGATATGGGTGTCACACAAAATCATTGGTTTTCTTCACCCCATGCGTCTCTGCGAATGTTGTCTAAGGTGATATTTTTCCCCTCCCAAATTCCGGCTATGGCGAAAAAGTATTGATTTTGCTCAAGGGGTATTTCGGGTTGTTTTTCTTGTTGTCGATGGGCTTGAAATTCCAGAAATTCGATATATTCAATAACTTTATTGCGCTGTTCGGGGGGAAATTGTTGGATTTTTTGAATAGCCATTTCTAGGGTTAACATGGGTTTCTCCTTGGTTAGTTTTGGTAAGATTTTAACGATTTACACAAACATTTTTTGTAGTAAGCCTTTTTTGAATTGTTCGGTTAAATCAATTTGTTTGGCAACGGCTTCTATCTTTTTATCGATCGCTGTCAAAAAATCAGTTATTTTTGCTTGTTCTTCAATAGTTGGATAATCAAGAGTAATATCTTGAAAGAATTCAACAACACTCATATTTAGTAAGCCATGATTACGTGCGCCTTCTTGAGCAATTTTACTAAGTTCATGATTTAGAAAGCCCCCCTCAAAGTATTTCTCGTAGAATTGAGCTTCAACCTCATTTTTAGTTGAAAAACAAATGTAAAGAGTAGACACTACTCCTTTTTCGTAAAATTTGAGTCGTTTAATTGCTCCCATAGGGTAGCCATTAGAATAGCTTTTGTTATATGCAAAATCACCACGTTTCAAAAGATAGTATCCAGTCAAGTCGTCAGCCGAAACAGATTTATTAAAGAAATCTCTCTGATTAATTAATCCATGCTGTGCAGAGATGGTAAGAGTATTTAAATTATTCTCTTTGTTTTTTCTTGTGATTCTTTCAAATACTTGACTAAACTTTTTCTTCTCCCAATCAGGGAACGGCTTCCCGTCATCGCTCTTCAACCGAATTTGTTGAGAAAAGATTTTCTGCATTACGCCCTGTTTATAGGTTTGCAGGAGTTTGTGCTTGCAGCGCAGTTGGGTGAGGCGGGTGTCTACTGCCTCCAAAAAACTCGCAATCTTTTTCTGTTCAGCGATCGAGGTGAGAGAAACTTTATACTGTTTTATTAATCCCGCTGATAGATTCTTTTGTGATCCATCATTAGACAGTAATCTCAATTTCTCATATTCTTTTGAAAGGAAGTAATAAATAAATTCTGGGCTATAAGCATCGAATAGAGTTATAGCTGCACAGGCTTGATTCGTTGTCGCTTCAATGCGTAAAATTGAAACCTGACCGCGAGTTTTTCCCTGACCATACATGGCTATAAGGATTGTATTTTTTTTGAATAGTTTTGCCGAGGAATTTTCTAAACCTTTTCGTGTAATTTTTTCGACACTATCAAATATTTCAGCTTGACTAATTTCACTGGTAGTAACCCAAGGAATATCTCCATTCCAGTAAGTAGATTCGGTTCTACTAGGTGTTCCACCTGATGATACTGAAGCAATTTCTTCAATTGTCGAAATCTTCCAATCTCCCTCAAACTCAGGAAATCTCAACTTAGGGACTGTTTTATTTGCCTTCTTACTCATAACGGTACCTCAATCCCCAACTCCTCACAAAACCCCCGAATCAGGCGATCGTTCTCCTCCATCGCCCGATCCATCGATCGCAACTCCAAGGCGATCGCCCCCAAATCAATCTCCTCCTCCTCCTCAAACGTATCCACATAACGCGGAATATTCAAATTAAAGTCATTCTCTGCAATTTCCGACAACGGCGCACAATAACTATATTTTTCTTCTTGTAGGCGATCGCGATAAGTCGCCACAATCTTATCCACATCCTCATCCTGCAAAAAATTCTGATTCTTTGCTTTCTCAAAATTCGCACTCGCATCAATAAATAAAATATCGTTGGGATGCTCGCGACACTTCTTAAACACCAACACGCAAGTGGGAATACTCGTGCCATAGAAAATATTTGCAGGCAATCCAATCACCGCATCCAACCAATTGCGCTCATTGATCAAATACTTGCGGATTTCCCCCTCCGCCGCCCCTCGAAACAAAACCCCGTGGGGCAACACCACCGCCATTGTTCCATTCTCATCCAAATGATGTAGCATATGCTGCACAAACGCAAAATCAGCCTTGGAACTCGGTGCTAACCGCCCATACTGACTAAAGCGATCGTCCGACTCAAACAGCTTATTCGCACTCCAATGTGCCGAAAATGGCGGATTTGCCACTACCGCCTCAAACCGCATACCCTCATGCTGCGGATGTTCCAGCGTATCCTCTTGCCGCAAATCAAAATTCCGATAATGCACGCCGTGCAAAATCATATTCATCCGCGCCAAGTTATAGGTTGTTCGGTTCATCTCCTGCCCGTAAAAATCCCCGACAGACTCCACCTCTCGCGCCACCCGCAACAACAACGAACCCGATCCACAAGTCGGATCGTAAACAGACTTCAGCCGTTCCTTCCCCGTCGTCACAATCTTCGCCAACACCTTAGAAACCTGTTGCGGCGTATAAAACTCCCCCGCCTTCTTTCCCGCCCCACTGGCAAACTGCCCAATCAAATACTCGTAGGCATCCCCCAGCACATCACTCTCGCTATCCTCCAACCGAAAATCAATCTTATTCAAATGCACCAAAATCTTCGCAATCAGCGCATTCTTCGCCTTCGGAGTTCGCCCCAACTTCGTCGAAGTTAGATCCAAATCCTCAAACAAATGGTCGAAATCCTCCTCACTCTCCTTCCCCATTGTCGATCGCTCAATGCTATTGAGCACCTGAGTCAGATCGTCCAAAATAAAAATGGAACTCGCTTCCAACTCCTCATCACTAATCTCTTCCTCCTCCGCCTTATTCCCCAAAGCCCGCTTTGCCAAAGCACCAAACAACTCCGACGGCTTCAGAAAATACCCCAACTGTGCGATCGACTCTTCCTTGATCGCCTCTAAATATTCCTGCCCTTCTGCTGACGATTCATCAATCCCCAGAAAATCAATCTTATCCTCCGCCAATATGTCATTAGCAAAAAGATACTGCCGCTCCGACAGATATTTATAAAAAATAAACCCTAAGCAGTAATCCCGAAACTCATCAGCATTCATCTTGCCCCGTAGCGAGTCGGCAATATTCCAGAGTTGAGTTTCTAATTTTTTCTTTTGTCCGTTTTGCCCGTTTTGTCCGTTTGTCATTTATTTCTCGTACTTGGCGGTCGCTAGCATCGCCAAAAAGTATTGTCCGATCGGAGTATAGACCCTAACCAGTGTCTAAACATTGAAATCAGGTAAAGAGGCTTTACAGGAATCCACTCACCCTCATCTCCAAACCCGTAATTCTGCGGCAAGAAAACCTGAAGCTTTTGACTTCGATGGGTTTAAGGGGATAAAGTGGTCTAACTTATAATTGTATCGCAGTTGCGGTACAATACTGGATAAAATCGAATACTACCGCAGCTTGATGATGTATGTCAACCCGTTATTACTCCCCATCGGAATCTCCTTTCCTCGATCGAGTTCGCCGCACGATTCGACTCAATCACTTAAGCCGTCGCACTGAAAAAAGTTATCTATATTAGATTTTAGATGAGAGTCGATCGAACACTCTCGGCGATCGGTGCATTATGATAAAGCAAGCAGCGATAAAGTCTCATCTTCATAAAATAATTCGATCGCCTTGAACTCCCGACGCAGCAAATTTTCAATTTGCAATGTCGAACAGTTTCCAAGGCGAAGCCAAATAACTTTCGGTGGATTCCCAAATACTAAGCTCAGGTCGTGCATATCCGCGTCTTTCGAGACAATCATCAAATTATTGTCTTTTGCATAATCCCAAACTATTGGGTCGATCGTTGCTTTCATGCCCACATCTCGAACGTGAAGCGAATTTGGAAAAATATCGCTCAAACGATTCGGCAACTTGGGCGACAAGTTTTCATCAAAAAGTAATTTCATGCCGATAAGGTGGCGGTCATAAACCGACGCTCGCGGTCAGCAGCATAAGCAATGCAGGCTTTTAAATCTTCTCGCGTCAAATCGGGAAAATCGTCGAGAATTTCTGCTTCGGTCATCTCGGAAGCCAGGTACTCAAGCACTTCATAAACCGTAATTCGCAAGCCGCGTACACAAGGCTTACCACCGCGTTTATTTGCTTCGATCGTGATGTGGTTTCGGTAGTTCATAGTTGGAATTTTTGAGAATCTCCTCGTTTGATGTTTGGCGAAAAGATTGGATATACTAGCTTGTTGCATGGGTGCGCGATCGAATAATTGTATTGCAGTTAGGGTACAATACTGGATATAATCGAGTAATACCGCAGCTCGATCGTGTGTGTCAACCGCTTCTTAATTATATTTGAGATTAGAGTCGATCGCACACTAGGGCGATCGCCAGAACCAAAACATTCATCAGAACTTCTTCACGCACGAATAACTGTAACGGTTCGCCCCATTGGTGTCAGATGAATTTCAGTATTCAGTCGTTCTTCTAATTCGATCGCATTCTCGCGTCGATCGAATATCACCAACCACCCTTCATCTTGTCCCAATCGAGCCAAATATCCATCTAACTGTTCCAACCCTTTACTCAACGGATCGACTTTCCGAGTTCGCCAAACCTTCAGTTCAATTCCCAATGTAACCTCACCATAACGCAAACATAAATCCATTCTGTCGCGCCCGATCGCATATTCTCGCTCCAACGTTCCCCCACCATTAATCACCCGATGCAGAAACGCCATCAACACTAAATGAGGGGCAATTTCGGGGTAAGACGCACTTTTGAGTAACGGTTCGCCATGCTGTAGCCAAAACGCGAGAAACGCTTGCAGGAGTGCATCTGGTAGTAGTTCGCCGCGATCGTTCAACCAACTCGGACGGATAATCGGTAAACTATCTTGCGGCCCTTGCGCCAAAACTCGCGGCAACACTTCTCGATAAATCGGATTGGCGATGACTAAACCCCCGGCTGGATCTCGTTTGAGCAAGCCCAAATCTACGAGGTATTGGCGATCGTCATTAGAAGATTCTGGCAATTCTCGTCCGGCTAGCATCGGCTCGATAATGGCTTTGACTCGGTTTTCTCGCAGTCGTTCTGCCAAACTATCTAAATGCGTATCTTGTCGTTTTATGAGAATTTCTTTGGCTTCTAAAATATGGTCTGGTGTAATTTCTATAGATTCATCTGTTACTAATTCTTCTACGATTTCCTTAGCTAAAGCATTCACTAACCAAGGTTGTCCCTGAGTCAGTTCAAAAGCTAAGGCTACGGCTTCAGGTGTAAAAACTTGTCCGGTATCTTCGGTATGTTGTGCGTAGAGTTCGGCGACTTCTTCTGCATTAAAATCTCTCAGAGTAATCGATCGCACTTTAATATTAAACGGACTGGATGTATTGAGTCGATCGCTTCCCCCCGCAGCCACTTTGTAATCGCGAACATCCCGCAAACCAATTAAACCCACCGATTGCGGAAACGCTTTCGGGCGATTGGGATAACCATCGCGTAATTGGCGCAGAATAGAAATCAAAGCTTGGTCTTGCAGTGCGTCAATTTCATCGATGAAAACCACCAAAGGACGAGGAGAAGATTGTGTCCACAGGCTGAGTACCTCGCCGATTTGCTGTCCCGGTTCCGATGAGGGCCAAGCAGGCGGCTGCAATTCTGGGGGAAGTCGAATCGAAATCGCCCGTCGCCAAGCACCGAGAATGGCATCCTCTGCACCCGCGATGTCTTGACTGAAGGGTGCGCCCACTTCAACTGACAGCATCACGGCGGTGTATTGTCCGCTTTCGGTGAGTTGTTTGGCTAACGCCAGCATAGCGGTGGTTTTCCCCACTTGCCGGGGTGCATGGATGACGAAATAGTTGCGTTGAGCGATTAACCTTTCTAACCTTGGTAAGCGTACCGTGGGCGACAGTGCGTAATGAATGTCTTCTTGGCAGGGGCCAGCAGTATTGAACCAACGCGGCATAGGTCAACTGGGGCGAATGGGGCTGCTCTCAGTTTAGTGTACTGTTGTTGGAATGGCGTTCTAGTTGTTAAGCGGGGGTTTGTATCGACTCTCCGACCCCGATGAAACTCTCTCAGAGCGAAAGTCCTGCTCGATTCTTGATTCATAGAACGGAAGAACCCCAACGGCCAACTGCCAAAGTTTCACTCTTCTACCCGATCGCCCAATTCCGCTAAACGAGTGCGAGACTGCCACCATTTCGGCTGCACTTTGACAAATAACTCCAAATATACTTTGCCCTCAATTAACTTTTGAATCTGTTCTCGCGCCGCACTGCCGATCGACTGTAAGCGGAAACATATAACTCAAATGAGTGACACTCCAATGTGTGAACTCACACAAGTTTCACTATAAAAAGCGACTGTGAAGCCATCGAAGACAGCAGTTATACCTGAAATATCAAATGAAAACACTCGAATGCACAGAGGATTCCCATCATGTTTACAGAAGAAAAAACTCTCAATAATCAAGCTATCGCTGTCGTCGCCGATACTACTTCTCCATCAACTCTTGCAGTTGCTGAAGCGTCTGGACTGATGAAACCTACTTTAAAACGGGGTTCTACTGGTCCAGCCGTCAAAGAACTGCAACAGCTTTTATATCATTGGGGATATTATTACGGTTTTGCGATCGATGGTATTTTCGACACCTATGTTGAAGATGCCGTCAAAGACTATCAACACCGCGTCTTCTTAGCTGAAGATGGGATTGTCAGTCCTCTAACCTGGCAAGCACTATACTCTGGTGCACCTGTGAATATGCCGACTCTCATGACTGGTAGTTCAGGTAATGCTGTCAAAATTGTTCAGAATGTCTTGAAATTGAATGGATACTATTTCGGTTTTGTTGACGGATACTTCGGGGTTATGACCAAAGTAGCGGCGATCCAGTTCCAAACGATTAAGGGTTTACCAGCCGATGGAATTGTCGGGCCGAGAACTTGGCACGCTTTGAGCAAGTTACCGCACTAAACAACGGTATATCTCACTGGTATAGGACTTACGTGCCGACTCTAATTGTAGGGTGTGAAACGCGCACCTTACAACTACAGGTAGTGTAGTTTATCAGTTATTGCGTAAGTCCTGTTAGTTAAGCTTTAATCATGTATGAGGTTAATCAAATGACACATTCTGCTATCCTTGAAGCTCCAGCAAATTCTTCTGAACCCGGACAAGAGCTGGCTGAATTTTTGCAGGAAGATAATGGACACTACTCGGCAATGCGAGCGATGAGTTTTATTGCACTAATTGCAGCAATTGTGTTTGGCACAATCACAATAACTAGCAAGAATGCTGATGGCAAATACATTACAACTTCTTTTTTAGTTGCTGCTTTTGCCCCAAAAGCTGTTCAAAAGTTTGCAGAACGTCCTTAAACAGTTGACAATTGACAGTTGACAGTTGCGGGCGGAGTTTTTAGGACAATTATTTAAACTGAACTTCTGCCTGCGAGGGGAAGTTCAGTTGTAAAATCTCTCAACGATCGCCCTTATTTGCTCCATCAGTTTGCTTTACTCTTCCACCCGATAGCCCAATTCTGCCAAACGAGTACGCGACTGCCGCCACTTCGGCTGCACCTTGACAAATAGCTCCAAATATACTTTACCTTCAATTAACTTTTGAATCTGTTCGCGGGCCGCACTGCCGATCGACTTGAGCATACTGCCGCTTTTACCGATTAAAATACCTTTTTGGGAATCCCGTTCGACGTGAATTGTCGCCAGAATGCGAGTAATTTTTGCTTCTTCTTGAACTATGTCGATCGCAATTGCTACCGAATGCGGCACTTCTTCCCGCGTCAGCAGCAAAATCTGTTCCCGAATCAATTCGCCCATAATAAAGCGTTCCGGCTGGTCAGTCACCAAATCTGGCGGATAATAGTAAGGCCCAACCTCCAAATGTTCGATTAACAATTGTTGCAGCGGCTCGACACCCTCGCCCGTGAGAGCGGAAAATTTCACTACAGGCCACTCAGGATTGACAATTTGCTCGTAAGTTCGATCGATCAACACGGAATCCTCCGGTTGTTCGTCCAACTTATTCATCCCCAAAATCACCGGAACTTTGCAATTGCTGAGAATTTCGACAATATATCGATCGCCTCCTCCCGATTCCACCGAACCATCCACCACAAACAGCACCACATCCACCGACTGAATCGCTGTGCGGGCATTCTGCACCAAAACCTTGCCCAATTGGTGGTGCGGCTTGTGAATTCCAGGAGTATCTACAAAAATAATTTGTGCTTCCGGTGTCGTGAGGATGCCCCGCAGCCTGTTACGCGTCGTTTGAGACACCGGCGAAGTAATCGCAATTTTCTGTCCCACCAACTGATTCATCAGCGTTGATTTGCCGACATTCGGGCGTCCGACTATACCCACAAAGCCCGATTTGTAACCCGCCGGAGCCGCGGGAACACCCATAATGTCCGATACGTCGATAAATTTACTATCTTCCACTAAAATCACCTATTTTCAAGCCCCTTCTCTGTCTATTGTCGCCTGAAAATACTCAAACGCCCATCGATGCACTCTAGCATCTTTCTCGCCCTGGTATAGCGCGCCACACTCAAACCTCGATCGAGCCGCTTTCCCAGTGTTAAAACGTGATACGCGATCGGCAAAACTTGATATCTGAGACAAAATTTGATAAAGTTCCAGTGACATCGATCGAAAATGAATCATTCTGGTAAAACCGACTCCCCAATGCTGTAACAACTTCAGATGTGTAAATATCTAACTCAACTGAAACTTTTCTACAGTTTGTCAGGCAAACCAGTTTTAACATTTTTGAAGATGTTTGGTAATAAATTAGGTAAGTTGAACTAAAACTAAAAAGCTCAATATCATGAGGCGCTTTCTCAATAAAAGCTAGTGTCTTTTGAGCATACCTAAATTACTGCTAATCGTCATAAAGTTGAGGAGATGAATCAGATGAAATCGAAATTATTTTGGAGTTGCTGCACCGTTTTGGTAGCAAGCTTGCCTGTTCCCGCATTGGCTCAAACAAGCCCTCCCACCAGCCCTCAAGCAGGTATTGACTACAAGGGTGGCTCGAAGAATTACCAGTTAGTACCGGGCCGAATCCAGGACAGAACGTTGCCCAGAGCATTTGACTTTCCAATTATTACCAATGTTGGTACTGACACTAGCATCACCTCGGATTTTCTAATTACCGATCAGTTTCGCGCCCCAGCGGGTCGTACAGAATACACCGGAGCTCTCACCGCATGGGCAGCATCAATCAGAGAATGTCTCGCCAAACAACCACTCTTGATTCGAGCCAGCACTAAGAACCCGATTCAGATTAATGGTAAAGTAGGCACGATTGTCAGAAACGCAAATAACCGTGCAGTTTGCAAATAAGCCAGCAATATCACAGGGGCTAAATTGACCGTAATTGCTGTAACGGCGGGTTCACCAATATCTCCCATGCAAGCATCGATACAGTAAACCCGTCACCGCAGCGATACTGGGGTCAATCGAAGCCAGTTGATATAACTTCCGCTATCTTAAAGATAAAAACTAGAGAGTGTTTTTGAACAAAAAGAGCAATAGGTTTTCTATTGCTTTTTTTGTTGGCGAAATTTCAATTAATATCTATTAGGACTTATATGATATCGGCTGAAACGACATCATATAAGAGGTTTGTAGTGAGGAATGCAAGTCCTTATCAAAGTTTAAGGACTTGCATTCCTCACTGCAAACGACATAATTACGCAGAAACCAGATTTTTTCCAAAAAATCCCGTGCAACCCGATGGATATGGATTTTAACACCTGGTTTATCAAAGTTTGTCTCCGTAATTCACGATTTAGTAGCGCAAAATTCATGTGTACTCAGTAAAATTTCGCCATAATCAGGAATCCAAGCTAGCCACTGTTCTTCCGAACATTCACACAACAGCCACGCTTCGTCAAAGCTGAATGCGGTTGGCGGATTGAACAATTTAACCCACATAGAAGGAGCCAATTTTGGTGCAGGTACGGCGCAGCCAAATTTTTCCCAGTCGCGGACACTGGCGAAGCTTCCGGGCGTTGATTGGGATTGCCAAGTACGAATATCTGTTTGCAGTTGCATAATTACTCCTGTCTAGCTAAGAGTCTGCACCAGAGCGCGGTTGAAACAACGCAGAGCGAAGGCGCAGATAAACTTTGATTATGTAGTCTATGTTACGGAATTATCTATGCGAATGTGTAAGGTTGTAGCAAAAATTTACAATCGAGAGGAAAAAACTGGCTCAAAGCTGAAAAGCTCGATCGGCTATTGTTCAGCTCGGCAAAAATCGCCTACCATAGCAAGCAACATCTGATTTATTTAAAAAATTCCAACATGAACCCAACTCCAAAATCCCAGTGGAAAACTCTAGACCGCTTTGTAGAAATCAACTCTCGTTGGGTAAAACTAATCGCGGAACATCTCGAAACAACTGAAGGAAAAACAGTAGAATATTGGCGAGTAGAAAGAGCTGATTCAGTTGTAATCTTGACCATTCAAGCTGACAAATTGCTGTTTCCCCCACCGATGTATCGCCCCGGCGTGGCAGAAGCAACCCTAGATTTTCCCGGCGGTCGCGTAGAAGCCGAAGCCACGCCAGCAGCAGCCGTTCCAGCTATAATCAAGAAAGAATTAGGCGTGACAGAAAGCGCGATCGCCCGCATCGAACCGATTAACACCGTCGGCTGGGCAATAAACAGTTCCTTCTCCAATCAAAAACTCTACGGTTTTGTTGCAGAATTGCACCCTACAGCAACAGTAAGCCCTGAACTTATCGGTGCTGAATATCCTATCACCCCAGACGGAATTCGCGACTTGCTTAAAAAATTAACTTGCCTCCAATGTCGAGCCTTACTGCTAGAATGGCAAAATCAAGTCGATTTTAGATTTTAGATTTTAGATTAGGAATTGTTTTCTGAGGATCGCCCATTTTAAATTGCTGAAAACCCAAATCACCCAAACTAATCATGCCTCTCAATAATGAAGTTGCTGTCGAATGCCTCGACGTGACATATCGCCTCAACCGCAGGCATTTAGTAGACAAACTCAATTTCAAAGTGCTGCAAGGAGAAGTTTTAGTATTGCTGGGACGCAGCGGGAGTGGCAAAACTACTACCATGAAATTGATTAACAATTTACTAACGCCAAGCAGCGGCGAAGTTCTGGTCATGGGAAAACCGACAACTCAGTGGAACCCAATTCAACTGCGCCGAAAAATTGGTTATGTGATTCAAGAAATCGGTTTGTTTCCGCATTTTACCGTCGAGCAAAACGTCGGTTTAGTGCCAAAATTAGAAGGTTGGGAGGGCGATCGTATTCAATCTCGCGTCCGGCAACTGTTAGAATTAGTCAACCTCGACCCCCAGCACTTCGCCAAACGCTATCCCCATCAGTTATCCGGCGGACAGCGGCAGCGGGTAGGCGTCGCTAGAGCACTGGCGGCTGACCCTCCGATATTGTTAATGGACGAACCGTTTGGTGCTTTAGACCCCATTACTCGTCTGGAATTGCAGCGAGAATTCGGTCAATTACAGCAGCAACTGGGTAAAACTGTGATTTTTGTGACTCACGGCATTCAAGAAGCTTTTTTGTTAGCTTCGAGAATTGGTTTGATGCAAGATGGACGGTTGATTGAATTGGCAACACCTGATAATTTTCTCAAATCTCACCATCCAGAAGCTCGCGCATTTCTTGAATGTTTGCAAGTAGCTAAATTGGAATGATTTAGCAAAAATTTGATAATATAGTTTTAGTAACTAAGCTGATAATCAAACGATGCACAGTCTTTACGAGACAGACTTCTATGCTTGGACGCAAGAACAAGCCAAGTTACTTCGCAAGTGTCAGTGGAGTCAACTTGACTTGCCAAATTTAATTGAGGAGATTGAATCTTTGGGAAAACAGGAACGTCAAGAACTTAGAAATCGTTTGAGCATTTTGCTGGGACATTTGCTGAAGTGGCAATATCAGCCCCAGCAGCGGAGTCGTAGCTGGCTGTCTACAATTCGAGTGCAGCGGCGGGACACTCATAGACTGATACAGGAGAACCCAAGTCTGAAACCTTACTTGCAAGAAGCTTTCCAAGAAGCTTATCAAAACGGTAGAGATTTGGCAGTAGGAGAAACCGATTTACCTCTCAAAACATTTCCTCAAAATTGCCTTTACAGCTTAGAGGAAATTCTGGATTCTCGCTTCTATCCTGGTGAACCAAGTCCTGAAATAGAAAATGATTTATAAGATTGACAGCAATCAGTAATAACCAAGTACCCAATGATAATTTTTATCAACCGCTATGGCGCTGAGATAATTCAGCGCGCCACTGAACACTTATATTTAGTAACTGTTGCAATTTTTATCGCTATTATTGTGGGGATGCCCCTAGGAATTTTAGTCACAAGAAAACCCAAATTGAAAAAGCCAATTTTGGGTTTTGCTAATATTATGCAAACAATTCCCAGTTTAGCTTTGTTTGGCTTGCTAATCCCGGTGCCGGTATTGGGTGGAATAGGCGATCGCACGGCAATTATCGCCCTCACTTTGTATTCTTTACTGCCCATTATCCGCAATACTTATACTGGTATTGTCGGCGTCGATCCAGCGATTACGGAAGCCGGAAGAGGCATGGGGATGACTGATATGCAACTGTTATGGCAAGTGGAAATTCCCCTGGCACTGGGCGTGATTCTGGCGGGGGTGCGAGTTGCCGCAGTAATTGCGATCGGACTTGCTACAATCGCCGCTGCAATTGGCGCGGGTGGCTTGGGGGTGTTTATTTTTCGTGGCGTTGCTACCGTCAACAATCAGTTACTTTTGGCTGGGGCAATTCCGGCGGCTTTAATGGCCTTAGCTGCGGATTTTGGGCTGGGTTTGGTAGAAGCGCACCTCTCGAAAAGTACCTTAAAAACTATTAATGAGGACTAGAATCCTGGCTACCTTCCGTCAGCGTTGTCACTCTCTGCGAACCAGAAGCATTCGCAGGATTCGCTATCAGATTGCGGATTTCATTTGAGCGTTCAATGTACTCGCGATCGCTCAAAACAGCTTGGCTTCCCTCCAGCGAAATAGCATCGGCCAAATCGATCCAAGAACGGCAACCGCCGTATTCAGGAATGTAGGGAATTTCGCGGCTTTGTGCAAGGCGATAAGCCCGCAGCAATAAAATATAAATTGGCTGAGCTTGTTTCCATTTCAGACGATCGCTGACAAAATTTTCATTCCAAATATGGTACGGAAATAGCGCAGTAATTGCCGGTTCCCAAGCTACCAAAAAAACATCAGTAATCTCCGCCCAACTGCCAATTCTAATCACTTCAGGATGCCAACCAGATTCTACAGTCTTGACTTGATGTGCAAACTCCGGCTTTAATAAACCCGGCTGTTGGTGTTCAAAAGTTGGATACAGCAAAACCTGTTTGTCAGTGACATTGAACTGTCCTGCTTGCTCGCGAATTCCCCCCTTCCGCAACAGCACAATCGTTTGACCTTGTTCCAAAGCATTAACTGCTACATTCCATTCTTTCAGCGCCCTAGTAGTTGATTTCATAGGAATTTAGTTAAGTTTTAACAATATTAACAAAAATCGGTACTTTCAAGCAAGTACAGCCATTTTGTCCTGTAAAATTGGCGTAGTCCTGAGTATGCAGCACTATCTTATTGTCATAAAGATAATAATTGCTTGAGCTACATCGTGGGGCAAGTGCTGTTTTCTTTATTACTCTAACCGAAAAAATAATCGTCTGTTCTCTGTCCAAGCTATCCTCTACTATCACACCGCGTAGATTCAGCAGTTTTGTCGTTAATTTTTTCAGGAGTTTACTTAAATACTTAATAAAGTTTAAAGATTCTTGCAGATTAAGTACCAAACAAGCACATTGAGATTTGTTAAAATCTAAATATTATTCAAAAAGCTTAGATTATACTTTTTTAGAGTGCATAGAAAATAGTTTTTTAATTCGGTTCTGTCATAAATATCAGTATAGCTACTGAAATACCACCTGCTCTTTAATTGATCACTAGGGAAATTACGTACATGAGCATTACTATTTTCGGTTACAACATAAGCGCAGCTATTTACGAAAGTGTCAATACTATTATTTATCGCGGCACCAAAGATATTGATAGAACCTCAGCAATTATCAAAACCTTCAAAGCTGAGCATCCAACAATCGAAGAAATTTCCCGCTTAAGACACGAACATAAAATACTTCGACATTTAGACAGTCAAGGAATAGTTAAACCCATAGCTTTAGAAAACTCTCATAACGGCTTAGCGCTGATAGTAGAAAATTTTAGCGGTCAATCCTTGAAAGATTATCTTAACAATCAATCCTTGGCGATAGATGCCTTTCTCAAAATCGGCATTCAGTTAGCAAACACTCTGGGAGAGATCCATCATAGTAATGTAATCCATAAAGACATTAAGCCCCAAAATATCCTAATTAACCCAGATACAAACGAAGTAAAAATCATTGATTTTAGCATTGCTTCTCTCTTAGAGCGAGAAAATCAAACCGTCACCAATCCCAACTTATTAGAAGGAACTCTCGCTTATATGTCGCCGGAACAAACCGGCAGAATGAACCGCTCAGTGGACTACCGCACGGACTTTTACTCCCTCGGCATTACCTTTTATGAAATGCTGACGGGTAAGCTACCTTTTTCCGCAAAAGACCCCCTAGAATTCGTTCATTGCCATATAGCTAAAGCACCAATACCACCTCAAAAGCTGAGTCCCGAAATCCCGGATGCAGTTTCTGAAATTGTAATGAAATTATTATCTAAAACCGCTGAAGATAGATATCAAAGTGCTTTAGGAATAAAAGTTGACTTAGAAACCTGCCAGCAGAGGCTTGCTTCAGGAGAGATTTGCCAATTTATTATAGGTCAACTAGATTCCTACAGCCAATTTCTGATTCCGCAAAAACTCTATGGACGGGAAAAAGAAGTTGCTAGTTTGCTAGAAGCTTTCGCTCGCGTCAGTGGTGGGACAACGGAAATGATGCTAGTTTCCGGTTATTCAGGTATCGGGAAATCTTCCTTAGTTAACGAAGTTGATAAACCTATAGTGGGAGCAAGAGGGTATTTTATTTCGGGTAAATTTGATCAATTTAAGCGGAATATTCCTTATGCTTCTTTAATTCAAGCATTTCAAGGATTGATGCGGCAACTGCTCACTGAAAATTCTGCTCAAATAGCTATTTGGAAAGCTAAAATTATCGAAGCACTTGGTGCCAATGGGTCAATTATTATTGAGGTTATTCCCGAAGTAGAAAAGATTATTGATCCACAGCCTGCGGTTCCGACTTTGGGACCCACTGAATCTCAAAACCGATTTAATCGAGTGTTTCAAAAATTTATACAGGTGTTTAGTAAACCCGAACACCCCCTAGTGATATTTTTGGATGACTTGCAGTGGGCAGATTCGGCTTCCCTTAAGCTTATCCAGCTCATTATGACCCATCCAGATAGTAAATATCTGCTATTAATTGGGGCTTATCGGGATAATGAAGTCAGTGCCACTCATCCCTTAATTTATACTTTAGAGCAAATTCAAAATACCAGGGCGATAGTAAATAATATTATCCTCCAACCTTTGGATATATCTCATGTCAACCAATTAGTAAGCGAAACCCTTCGCACTCACATTTCCGAAGTTTTGCCCCTGGCTGAGTTGGTTTTTAAGAAAACCCAGGGAAATCCCTTCTTCTTGACTCAACTGCTCAAATCCCTTTATCAAGACCAACTCCTCTCCTTTGATTTCATTCAAGTTTGTTGGCAGTGGGATATCCAACTGCTTCAAGGCATTGATATCAGCGATAATGTTGTCGAATTGATGGTCAGCCAAATTCAAAAGCTATCGTCCCCGACGCAAAATGTCTTAAAATTAGCTGCCTGTATAGGAGATAAATTTAGTTTAGAGGTTTTGGCAATTGCTAATAAAAAATCTCAGTCAGATACCGCAAGGGATTTATGGGAAGCGCTACAAGCTGGTTTCGTTATACCACTAAATAATTCCTACAAAATCCCCCTGCTATTTGACTCGGCCATATCTACAGAAACGTCAACCGAGCAGTTTAATGTCACCTACAAGTTTTTGCATGACCGAGTGCAACAGGCGTCTTATTCTCTGATACCAGAGGATCAGAAAAAAGAAACTCACCGAAAGATTGGTCAATTACTACTGAATTCCACAACCCCTGAAGAACGAAAAGAAAATATCTTTGCACTGGTTAACCAACTAAATTATGGAACGGATTTAATCACTTTAGATGTGGAAAGATATGAGCTGGCAGAACTTAATCTGATCGCGGGACAGAAAGCCAAAGCTGCCACAGCTTATGAGTCGGCTGTCAAATATCTAAATGTGGGTTTAGGACTACTCCCGGAGAATAGCTGGGAGAGTCAATATAATCTGACGTTTAACCTCCATCTTGAAGCAGCAGAAACTGAATATATAAACACTAATTATGAGCGAGCGCAACACTTATCTGAGACGACCCTGAAACAATCGAAAACCCTTCTAGAAAAAGGCAAGGTCTATGAACTTATAATTCAATTAGAGATGTCTCAAAATCGGAGAATATCAGCTATAGATAATGGACTCGTCGTTCTGGAAATGTTCGGAATTAGCTTAGAGCAAGAACCACCTCAAGAACTGATAGTTGATGATTTAGTAAACTTGCCGACAATGACAGCTCCCGATAAACTCGCGGCTATGCGAATATTAAATCTTATTATAACACCAGCTTTTATTGTAAATCCTGCGATGTTTCCGCAAATTCTTTATACAAAAATAGCCTTGTCTATTAAGTATGGAAATTCGCCTGAGTCTGCTTTTGCTTATCTTTGGTATGGAGTGTTACTCTGTGGAGGATTAGGAGACATAGATTCTGGATATCGATTTGGCAAATTAGCTATTTTTTTACTAGAGCAATTTAACGCACTTACCCTTAAATCCAAAATAATTTGTATATTTAATTGTCTGGCAAGGTTTTGGAAAGATCCGCTTAAGGCAACCCTAGAATCTTTGGTGGAGGCCATTCAAAGTGGTATAGAAACTGGAGATATAGAATATGCTTGTCACAGTATAGCAAATTATTGCAATCACTTACTTTTTAGCGGGGGAGAGCTACAAAAACTTGAGCTAGAACAGGCAAAGTATGTTTGTATGACCATTCAGCTCAAACAAGAATATGATACTTTATTTGTGAAAGTTCACCAACAAATAGTTGACAATTTACTGGACAAAAACTCAGACAAATACCATTTACTAGGTGCAAGCTTTAATGAAGAAGAACTACTACCAGGAATTATAGCTTCTAATAATGGGACTTTGCTCTATGCCTATTATGCCGGTAAAATGATGCTATCTTATTTATTTAAAGAGTTTAATCAAACAGTGATAATTGCTCATTTAGCATTAAAATATGCCACCATGGGTGCCGGATTAATCCACATGAGTATCGACAACTTTTACCATTCTCTTTCCCTCCTAGCACTTTATCCAAAAGCATCGCCAAAAGATAAAGAAAAATATCTAAGTGTAGTAGCAGCTAACCAAGAAAGAATGAAGACTTGGGCGTTCCATGCGCCGTGCAATTTTCAGCACAAGTATGAGTTAGTAGAAGCAGAAAAAGCGCGGATTTTAGGACAACCTTTAGAAGCGAGCGATTATTATGATCGCGCCATAGCAGGAGCCAAAGAACAGGGATATATCCAAGAAGAAGCATTAGCCAACGAATTAGCAGGAGACTTTTATTTTTCCCGTTCTAAAGATAAAATTGCTCGGCTTTATTTAACCGATGCTCGCTACGGATATATTCGCTGGGGAGCTAAAGCTATAGTCAAAGATTTAGAAGCCAAATATCCTCAAATATTTTCCCGGATACCCAAGCCAGAAACTCAACGTAGCCAGATCACTATGAGCACTAGCTCGACAAGTGCAGCGAGTGGCGCACTAGATTTAGCGACTGTCATCAAAGCCTCTCAAGCTCTCTCTGGCGAAATTGTGTTGACTAATTTGTTAGCGAAATTGATGAAAATAGCGATCGAGAATGCGGGTGCTCAAAGTGGCATTTTCATTTTAGACAAAGCTGGAAATCTACTCATTGAAGCTTATGGCACTGTAGATGGCGATGTAGAAGTGCTGCAAAGAATACCAGTGGAAAACACTAAGCAACTACCCATATCTTTGATTAACTATGTTGCCAGAACTCAGGAAAATGTGGTATTAAACGATGCGAGTTGTGAAGGAACCTTCACGGCGGATACTTATATCGTCAACCAAAAACCCAAGTCAGTATTATGTACTCCCATAGTCCATCAAGGAAAACTGACTGGGATTCTTTACTTAGAAAATAATCTCACAACTGGTGCTTTTACTCCCGAGCGTTTAGAAGTTTTACAACTTTTATCTTCTCAAGCAGCTATTTCAATTGAAAATGCCCGTCTTTATAACGATTTAGAAGCAGCCAATGCTACTTTAGAAGCGAAGGTGGCAGAAAGAACGCAACAGTTACAAGAAAAAAATATCGATTTACAAAAAGCAGAAGAATTAGCGAAAGCAGCCAACTCTGCCAAGAGTGAGTTTCTTGCTAATATGAGCCACGAGCTCCGAACGCCACTTAATGGCATTTTGGGTTACACCCAAATCCTCAAACGACAAAAAAACTTGGCTGACCAGCAAAAAGATAGTCTGAACGTGATTAGTCAGTGTGGCGAACACCTCTTAACCCTAATTAACGATATTTTAGATCTCTCCAAAATCGAATCCCGAAAAATGGAAATCCACTTGAGTAATTTCCATTTCTCACAATTTTTGGAAGGTCTGACTGAAATTTGCAATATTCGGGCAGAACAAAAGGGAATCTCCCTTATTTACGAGCCCATTACCCAACTACCTATTGCCGTCCAGGGTGATGAAAAACGGTTGCGTCAAGTTTTAATCAACTTACTTGGCAATGCGATTAAGTTTACCGAAAAAGGCGGAGTCGCATTCAAAGTAGGATATCAAGATGGCAATATTCGGTTTCAAGTGGAAGATACCGGAGTGGGTATGGCATCAGAGCAATTGCAAGACATATTTTTGCCTTTTCACCAAGTAGGAGAAGCCAACCTGAAGGTTGAAGGAACCGGGTTGGGACTCGCAATTAGTCGCCAATTAGTCCAGATGATGGGCGGTGAAATAAAGGTGAAGAGTACATTAGGAGAAGGGAGCATTTTTTGGTTCGATTTAGATTTGCCAGAGGTATCGGAATGGGCGACTAATGCAGCCAAAGCCAATGCCCACACAATCGTTGGTTTCAAAGGCCGAAAGCTAAAAATTCTCATAGCTGACGACAAGTGGCAGAATCGTTCGATCCTGGCGGGAATGCTTCAGCCGTTAGGATTTAAAATTCTGGAAGCAACGGAGGGTCAGGACTGTTTAAACAAGGCGGTGGAGTATAAGCCCGACTGTATTTTAATGGACTTGATGATGCCAGTAATGAGCGGCTTAGAAGCAACGCGCCGGATTCGCAAATCATCAGATCAGACTAATTTAGTGGTGATTGCTACTTCTGCCAGCGTTTTTGATTTCGATCGACAACAAAGTGCCGAGGTAGGTTGCAATGATTTTATTCCGAAACCCATACGAATCGAGGAGCTTTTAGAAAAATTACGTACTCATTTAGGGTTAGAATGGATTTATGAAGAAAATCTGGAAGAGATTAGGAAAGCAGAAGGAGAAAAAAAATCTCTAAGTTCTGAAATTGTAGCTCCCCCCGATGAGGAAATCGCCGTTCTATTCGATCTAGCGATGATGGGCGATCTCCGAGGGATTGCGGAGCGAGCTGCAAAACTAGAACAACTCAATGAGCAATGGGTTCCCTTTGCCAGCCATCTGCGCCAGTTAGCGAAAGGATTTGAAGAACAACAAATCCTAGAGTTTATTAAACAATATAGGACGACAACAAATGAGTAGTGAACTTGCCGAACAAAGCACCATTTTGATCGTAGATGACACCCCGACAAATTTAGGTGTCCTGTTCGATTTTTTGGCTGATTTTGGCTTTAAAGTATTGGTAGCTAGGGATGGTCAAAGTGCTCTCCAGAAGGTCGCATATGCTGCGCCCGATCTGATCCTGTTGGATGTGCTTATGCCAGGAATAGATGGGTTTGAAACTTGTCGCCGTTTGAAAGCTAATGACTTAACGAGAGACATTCCCGTGATTTTTATGACGGCTCTTGCTGATACGGTGGATAAGGTTAAAGGTTTGAGTTTGGGTGCGGTCGATTATATCACTAAGCCTCTTCAGCATGAAGAAGTTTTAGCTCGTGTTAATGTCCACATGAAGCTCCGCAACCTGTCGAAAAAACTCCTAGAGAAAAATGTGTGCTTGCAATCAGAAATCGAACAGCGTGTCGAAGCGGAATCCTCGCTGTTGAAGCTGGCATCGGAGTTGGAAAGGCGAGTTGAGGAAAGGACGGCTGAACTTTTTCAATCCAATCAATTGCTCAAACAGGAGATTCAAGAGCGTCTGCAAGCAGAGGCAGGATTGCAACAATCGGAAGCTTTATTGCGAACCCAAACTCAATGTTTAGAAAAGGCTTTTCGAGAATTGCAAATCACGCAGACTAAACTTGTGCAGAGCGAAAAAATGTCTTGTCTAGGTCAGCTTGTTGCAGGTGTAGCCCATGAAATTAATAATCCGGTTAATTTTATTTTTGGGAATCTTTCTTATGCCGATGATTATACCCAAAATTTGATTGATCTCGTCAATCTTTATCACCAAGAATTTCCGGATGCAGGGCCAAAAGTTGAACAGAAAATAGAGGAAATAGAACTAGGTTTCTTGGTTGAAGACTTACCTAAATTGCTGAGTTCAATGAAGGTAGGTGTTGACCGGATTCGCGAAATTGTTCAGTCGCTGCGAATCTTCTCGCGATTGGATGAATCTGAAATGAAACCGGTGGATATTCACCAGGGTATTGATAGCACTCTGTTAATTTTGCATAACCGTGTTAAAGGAAGGGGCGATCGACCTGCAATTGAGGTGGTCAAAGAATTCGGCAATCTGCCTCTGGTAGAGTGTTATGCGGGTCAGCTTAACCAGGTGTTTATGAATCTTGTTGCTAATGCTATTGATGCCATAGATGATTATAATACGACGCGATCCTTAAGTGAAATGAAAGCTAATCCTTCTCAGATTTTCATTCGCACTGAGGTCACGGAATCTAATCGAGTATTAATTCATTTTATGGATAACGGGCCGGGGATGACAGAAGAAATTAGCCAACACCTATTTGAGCCATTTTTTACTACTAAGCCTATCGGGAAGGGTACTGGTATTGGGCTGTCGATTTCCCATCAGATTGTAGTGGATAAACACGGGGGCAAGCTCAATTGTATTTCAGCTCCTAATCAGGGGGCAATCTTTATTATTGATATTCCCGTTCACCAGAAAATATTGGCTACTAATTTAATTACGATGTCTAAAACAGCTTTGGGTATTTCTTAGTTAATTTTAACTGAAGGCGAGTTCAATAAATTTTAAGGGTTGCACGACTATATCAAAATCGATCAGGCAGGGGGATATTCCCCTACTTTAGGTAATGAAGTAAGAGACGGATAGAAGCCTTCGGGAGCATCTCAAGGAAAGCAGCGAAGCTAGAAATTGGAGTTTTGAGGCATGAGGCACAAGGAAGGAACGAGAAGAAGTGTTTTTATAACCCACATTCGGCACCCCCAACTGGCACATACGCGGATTGAGGGGGTAAAAGTGAATCATCCGAGATAATAGTGAGTAAAAACACCCGAAAATCTGTGCAACGCTTGCATCACCCAGTTAGGAATTTCTAACAATTGCCATGAGCGCATGAATTAAATTTCTTCAAGCATAAAAAGTCAAAAATCTGACCATTACTAACTATTACTTCCCAGCATATATCGCTAGCATTATGAGCATGAGGCATCACTTCTGCATCTACAATTACTTAAATGTAAATCAGTTTTCCCAATCAATATTAGACTTGATTCACAACAAGAAATAATCAAGCTTATAGGTGAATGTCAATAAAATTTCTATCGCCAACCGTTCAGATATCAAATTAAAAACTTATTGAATTCCTTGAATACAAACGGTATGAATAAATTGAAAAGTTGGGAATGTCCAGCGTAGAGCAAGTCGTTTTTTTCTTTAGCTAACTAATTTTTGACTTAAGAATTTGTGAGTTGCAAGTTTTGACGTAGTAACCTTTGATCTCAAGTATAAACCAACAAACACAAACCCATTATCACAGTTAATGTCTCTATTCTTTCCGGCGACTTGAGGAACACGCTATCCGTAAAAAATAGGGGGTCTTTCAAAAATCCAAGCCCTCTCTCTGCTGCCTGCTGTTCCTTATATTTCACCATCATTTCATCAGGATTTAATTTTGATACATCCAGCACATTAGTAGCTAAGATAAATCGGCCACTAGCTTTGGTTATGCGGGCGATAGCACTAGCATCTAATTCCAGTTTGGCTTAAACTTTAAATATCAAGCTAGAGCTAGAATTTTAATGAAAAATAGTCAAATCAGTAATTGGTCTTCCTGTCGCTTCTAGAGTGCTGCTTTGAGTTAAATTATGACATTTTAGTTGTTGGGATAAACGACTTGCTGCTGAGTCCAGCATCGACCCTACAAGCAAATTCAATAATTGATAAATCTTGCCTCGTTTTTTGACCCTCAACTTCAGGTTTTTTGATTTTTTTTAATTCCTTAAGTCGGTCAGCATCACGGCGCAAACTACTCTCTATTATTAACTATTTTTGTGTAAGTTCACTATAATTACTTTTGTGTTTTGACCAACTATACCCCGTCCGAGAAATATCCTGCAATTCTGATTCATTTAATTGAGATACCATTGGCTGCCCTTGTTTCAGGCTTAGTAGTACACGAGTTAACCATCTTAAATTGGTTAACATTTCTAAATTTGGAGCGGTATATAATGCACTTTAAGCTACCATTAAACTGTCGACATTTAATGGTTGTTTAAAGTCTTGACAAATTGAGGCAAATATGGCATTATCTGATTCGTTCCCTGAAGCTACTCGCAAAAATACTGGTACATCTTTGTCTCGACTACAAATTAGGTCTAAAATGAATTGTTTTAAGTCGGAATTTGGCCATTGAGTAGCCGTAGGTGATCTTAATTGGTATTGGGGATGTTTGATGGTTGATTGATGAATTATCTGAGCGATTGCCCTCGATTTCTGTGTGATAAAAAGATACTGATGGCAACTCTTGTTCATATTTTCCATGTAGATCAAATGAGCTTGAGTCTAAGTGAGATGTGTCGATATTTATCGGGAATTTTTGAGCCGCTGACAGGGCAATGGCTGTGAATATTTCGGTAAGTTCGGTGCTTTATAATTTATCTAATACTCTTCATAAACGGTCATCATTCAGATGTGATGCTTGAATTCCTGACCCAAGTAAATGTTCTATTGCTTTCCCTTCAAAAAATTTAGATAATAAGTATAGTCGGGCGGAAACCAACCCTAATCCATTGATAATCATGGCTTTGACTACCAGGCCGGGACTGACTATCTCGCCCGGTTGTTCGCCTACTAATTCATTGATTTTTTGGACAATTCCTAGGTCATTAATTAGACCTGCTACTAAGCCTAGATTGGGGTGCATCTCAGTTTTGCAAATACATCAAGTGGAAAGTTGACCATTGAGATAAGCACAGCGCAGAGAAAGGATAGA
>NZ_JAUBPW010000158.1:0-1895 GCF_036700965.1 Microcoleus sp. Pol8_D6
TTTCGGCTCCGAGTTAACAATTTTTCTTAATTTTACATCATCTTGCATTTGTCTCACATTTATTTGAAATGACTATAAGTTTCTATCCCGTAAACGAGCCATCATCGAGACAATTATCGACCAACTCAAGAATATTTCTCAAATTGAGCATTCCCGTCATCGCAGTCCCGTCAATTTCTGCATTAACGTTGTATGTGGCTTGAGTGCCTACTGTCACCAGCCTAAAAAGCCTTCTCTTCAGCTAGACTGGCTTTTGCCTCCTTCGGCTTAACCCGAACTGACGTTTGTTAGGGTGACGGCGTTTCCCCCATCGATACAGTCTGCTCCAGAGTAGGTGGTCGAGTTTATTGAACGTTTCCTTTGAGTTCCAAGGAGATTGGTAGTGACACCATCCTCTAATGATTGGATTGAGGAAACTGATTAGAGCAGCTTGACTACTGCTGTTATTCTCCTCGACGTACTTATCGAGCTTTCTGTAATGAGCTTGAAGCTTTTCGTTGGAGGGTTTTACGATAGTTTTGAAACCCAACTTTTTACCTTTCGATGTTTCACCTGAATGGTGTTTCCCTACTGGGTATTGGCGAATGGAAAATCCTAGAAAATTAAATCCAGGCTTTTCTCCACCATGTTCTTCTAGTGTATGTACTAGCCGAGTTTTTTCGGGTTTCAACTCAAGCCCCAATTCGCTTAACCATTCTGATAGAATTTGCTGACATTGTTGTACCACGGCAAGTTCTTCGCATATTACAACTAAGTCATCCGCGTAGCGTATAAGCGTAGGAGCTTTCACTTCCTTTCCAAATAACCTTTTGGTATTTCGGATTCTGTTTGCTTTATCGCTGGGAAACTGTGCCTCTATGCGTTGTTGCATACCGTGGAGCGCGATGTTCGTTAAAAGTGGTGAGATACTACCACCTTGCGGAACACCCTCCAGTGTCTCTTGAAATCCCTTCCTTTGTGCCCATCTGCTGAAGTCGATTACTCCCGCTTTGAGCCACGCTTTGATTTGACGCTCGAAGATGGGAAAGGTATTAAGTTTTTCTAACAGTTTGGTATGGTTTATTTTGTCAAAACACCGACAGATGTCTGCATCCAAAACATACTTCGGTTTTTGGGCGATGTACGTTCGGATTGCTTCAACTGCGTCATGACAAGATCTGCCAGGTCTAAAGCCGTATGATTCCGATTCAAAACGTGCTTCCCATTCTGGTTCTAACGCCAGCTTGATTAGCGTTTGTTTTGTTCTTTCCTCAATTGTTGGGATTCCGAGTCCTCGTTTTTCCGGCTTTCCGGGTTTAGGAATCCAAACCCTTCGAGTTGGTGCTGATTTCCCGTTTACTTTCAGGTTTTTTGCCAGTTCTAATCGTGCTGGAGGTTTTAAGGATTTTATCCCGTCAACTCCCGCCGTAACCCGACCTTTATTGTCCTGTGTAACCCGTCGCACGGCAATTAGTTTTGCAGACCAGGACTGAGCTAGACTCTTTTGAAGCCGCCTAACTGTTTGAACGTCTCCACGTTGTGAAGCGCGATAAATCGGCTTTTGGAGCTTGAAAACTGCAAACTCAGCTTTCCGCCAGTTCACATTTTTCCATTCCATTTGTGATGTAATCTCCGTTTTGGACATCTTCACTCGAACTAAAGCGAACGTATCTTTCACACAGCAGTGAGTCTGTCAGCATATCCTCTCCATTACAGAGGGGCGTTGGCTTCTGACCCAATCCTTCCAAAGGTGGCTTACGCTAGCTACTACTCCAGAGTTTGACCAATTCTGGAGAGCCGTTCCCCTGGTTTAATATCAATTCCGGTTGCACCGGAATGATACAGCACTTTGCTTAACGATTAGGTACAATATTAGAGGTGGTAAGAAAGAGAACAATGAAACCCTACTCCCTAGA
>NZ_JAUBPW010000130.1:0-6803 GCF_036700965.1 Microcoleus sp. Pol8_D6
GGTAATTTACTTTCATACAATCGTCCTTTTGCTAGAAGTGCTATTGTAGCATATTTTTGGAGAAGTGGTATTACAGTAGGGGACTTAGACAAAACTTAGCTTAAAAATAGGCTCAAACCCAGTTTTGAAGAGGGTTAGAGGTTGATGTGTCTTTTTTTTTGCTGCGACTGGGTTTGAGCCTCAGATCCGCCAGTCAAGCTAAATCCCTTTCTCACAGAGGATTACAGGTCGATTTAAGCCCTGAATTGGTCTTAGTCCCGCGGGACTAACGCCAAGCATCATTAGGATAGGGGCAACCCCCCGTGGTTGCCCCTACAAAACATCGTATATTGAGGCTGTGTGTCCAGGATTAAGTAGTCAATCTGAAATGCTTAACAGATGCCAGATTTGGGATTCCAGTTCTGGTGCAGGGATTCGCTCCCCACGTTCCAACATGGATACATAACGCTGCGACACCCCTAGCCAGCCAGCCAATTGTGCTTGAGTCCAACCTTTGGCTGTTCTTGCTTCTTTTATCTCATTGCTTGTCAGTTTAGGTTTGAGAGCTTGTTTCAGGCGAGGTTGAACCTGTTTGAGTTCAGCTTTGGTTGCCAGGAGTTGGGGGATAGGTGCTGGCGGATGGATGGTAATTTTGGCTGCCAATAGCGTGTCAAAGTATCCTCGTTTTTTTCGATACTTGCTACCGGGTCTCAGCCATTCTGGGTAGGTCTCTTGGTCAAACTCGATTTGAAACGCTCGCTGGAGTTTCAACAGCACTTCCAGGGTGTGATTCCAGCTATTCATCAGCGTGTAAGCTTTTCTACGGTCAGACCGGGCTATATCGATTACCGTTTGGCATAGGAGCGCTTTTAGAAGGGTTTCCACTTTGTAACAGCCACTGGTGTGAAATCGGCTTTCCATCGTCAGATGAAGTGCTAAGCGCAAAGCCAGTTCATCATGGTAGGCATCGATTTTGAGAATCTCCTGAGCTAAATAGCCAAACTGATACAAGGCTTCTTTGGCGAAGTAACCTGCTTTGTTCAAGAAGGCATGAGTCCAGAGCCCCGGTTGGACTGTGATGTAGACTTCATCAGGCTGCTCTATTTTGCCCTCCAGATTCTGCTGACCTGTTAACTGAATTTGAATATTCCACATTCGCGAGGTGTCAACGCTGGCTCTAATTCCACCTTTTTTGTGTTGGCCTTCAACCCATGTGGCTTTGATTGCTAGGCAACCTAGAGCATATGCAGTTTTAGCTAGTTCATTCAGTTTTTTAGACGCGGGCAAGTCTGTGCGTTTGTCCCAGCCCATTTCCTTGATTAAGTCACTGCCTTCGAGAGTGAATAAGCTTTCCCACGGCTCTTCTTGTCTCATAATATGAGCGGCAAAAATCAGGTGTAACTTGGCAGCGGTCAGCCCAAACTTGTCAATAATTTGCATGGCCTCGTCTAAAGGCAGCAGCGTGATGTCGCCGGGGTTGGCGATGTAGTGCTCGATGATGTTGTTGGGGTTGCCCTTGCCTCGGTGTTGGAAGTAGCCGACACCTGAAGGGTATTGCTGCCACAAGTCTGTTCTCAGTTGTGCGTGGAGGCTGGATACCATAGGAGGGGGTGTCGCGACAGGGGCGATCGGTCTACTCTGGTACAGACGAGGTTCTGTAATGGGTTTGTCTGGGGTATCTCTAACTTCAGCCAGACTTTCTGAGCTGGTCCTGTCACTCATAGTTTTAGTCAATAGTTAGAACCTAGCATTTTACTCACTGAATTTTTCACAAATTCGATAATTTTAAGTCGGCATAATGTCGTCAAGTTGCAATTGTAAATTGGGAAATAGGTAAGAATAAATCGGCTCTCCCAAGCGATATTGTTGCTGCTGGTAAACTCCATCAACCAACTGGCAGACGGTGAAAGTAGGTTGCTTGGGAGAGCCGATAAATTGCAAACCCCCCAAGCCTCGAAAGTCCACAATCCAATATTCTGCAATCTTCAAAAAAGCGTATTCTTCCACTTTTCTTGCATAATCATCTTGCCAATTAGTGCTGACCACTTCGGCAACAAGCTTAATTGTACTATCTTTACAAATCACTGGTTCTTTTTGCCAAAGGGGTTCACTACTAAGTTCTGCTTTATCTAAAACAACTACATCAGGACGCAGCGCTGTGGCCTCAGCGTATAGGGGTTTTATTAAACAAGTTTTTGGAACCAACCAATTGAAATTACCACGAAAAATTTCTACGTAAATTCTACCAGCAATACTACCTGCAACCGCTTCGTGAGGACCAGTAGGTTCCATGTCTCTGAGTTCTCCATCAATGAGTTCATATCGTGTATTATCTCCATATTGGGCGATAAACTCCTCAAAGCTAAATAGTTTGGATGGGGTGTATGTCATAGGTTATTTTTTAATGGGAGGTAGCTTAATTAGAAGTTTTGTGGGGTAGGGAGTAGCGATCTGTTAAGTTTATTATACTCGTTCGATTGCATGACCGCCTTCGAGCTTGTCAAACTAATGGAGGCGGATTGCGATTCGCTCAATATTCCATATCTCTTAACGCCTTCCTCACTATTATTCCACTTTTAGTATAAGAGAGCTCGGATGAGTGGTACGAATACTCTTCGTCAAGCTTTAAGATTGATGGCTAACCAACTTGAAAATATCATTGAGTTGCTTTTCGGTTTTTCTAACCGAGATCAACCAGTTAGATCCTTCACGTAGCATCAACAAATAGCCCAATCAGCTTAGTTTATTTTTTCGACAATTAATCCACCCTGCCATCCCTCAAAGAATATGCCTGGAAAAATCCTCAAGCTACACCCCCAATTACAGCAGGCAACAATTTTGATCGGCTTTTAGATAAAATCAAAACTAGAACCGCCCTTTATCTCGGCAAGCGTTCTATCTTTAGTTTGCAAGCTTTTTTAGATGGTTACACTTTAGCCTGTCGCCAACTCGGAATTCCTGTTACTGAACAGGAACAAGAATTTGCAGAATTTCAAGACTGGATTGAAAAACAATTTAACCAGCCATCTACCCAGTCTTGGGCGCGAATTATCCTTTTTTATTCAGAAGATGAATCCCAAGCGCTTGATACATTTTTTGAGTCATTTGAAGATTTTTTACACGGAACTTCCCCCGCCTGCTCGCTATCGTTCCGGTTCAAACTAATACGGGGTCAGACTTTCCCGGTTTGGGAAAATCTTTTATATGACTACAAGTTTTGGAAACCCTTATGTAGCGGGGTTTTTTCTCCATTCCACTATCTCACAAGAGGTAGTAGGCAAAGATTAAGAAAATCTTAAATACATGACAGCAGGCGTCTAACGCTCAAATCGCCCAAACCTATATCCCAAAAGAAATACAGCCTCCCGAACGCCCCCAAAGCGGGGAAGTTCCGTTTACAGCGCGAATCCTCGCTTGATGCCGACACAATCTCTCGCCACCAGTCGCCCCCAAAATGGTAATAAAAAGCAGCTAAATTCTTTGGTAGAAAACTTATCCGAAGAAGCGCTTGCCCAACTTCGTGAAGAAGCCGAATCTTTGCACCAAAAAGAAAAAAGTCCAGTAGAGAACCCATTTGAGATATTTTAGCGATCGCTCTTAGCAGTCGATCGACTGCTAAGAGCTCAAATCGATTCTCTAAGCAAAACATAAACCGAATCGTTTCATCTACCCATATTTACTGACTATTGCCCTTATGTGCGTAGATTTTTACAAGCAGCGCTACACTTTCTCTTTGATACTCCGTTAACTATAGCCGGGTGGTCGCCCACCCGACTACGCTTCTGAACCGAACGTGATAGTTTCCGATCATCCGAGCGCATTTTGTTTCAAGACCGCCTCAATGAACGCTAGCTTTTGGCGCAAAACCTCCTGCAATTCCACCAGTTGGTCAACTTCTGCTTGCTCCAACATTTCTGGCGACAGCTTTTTCAAGTTCCCAGTTGCTAGCTTGACCTGCTTAAATTGGCGGACTGCCCCTGGGGAATTAGTGAGAGTAGAACTGATAATGGACTGTACCAATCTACGAGTTTGAACTGCCGACAATTTCTCGGCGATAACTTGGGTAGTCGCGTTAACTCTAATGGACTGCGCCTCTTCCTCAGACAATCCCAAATTTTTAGCAGAGAGTTTAGAAAGAGCCGTTGCATGAACCCCTTTAAGTCCTAATTTCCTAATAGCAGTCTTAAGGTCAGCAGCTAAAGACAGCATCGGGAAAATATTGGCATCGATGGAAGCCGGATTGAGCTGCAAATCCAACAATCTCCCGAACACCGCCAGCTCTTTTTCATCTAAACCTAAAGCGGTTAAACCCTGCAGCTGCTGGTCAGGCATCGCCGTCACCAACTCGGAAACTGAGTTCATGCGCTTTTGCGCGTTCAACCGCCGCACGGCTGTAGAGAGAGTGCGAGGGATAGTTACAGCTTCCAAACCCGTATTGCTGGACAACTCCCGCACAATAGCCTCCGCTTTGTCGAGAGGATTGAGGTCTTCACGGTGCAGGGAAGTCAACAGCGCTTTGCGGTGCAAAGACGCAGGCTCTGGAATGATGACAGCTTGCAAAGTTTGCCAGCCCATAGTTTTAGCGCTGCGCCAGCGCCGCTCTCCGTCGAATATCACGAGTTCTCCCCGTTGAATCAAGATAATGGGTTGCAGTTGTCCGTCACTAGCGAGGGAGCGGGACATGGACTCGATACTTTCCGGCAAAAATGTCTGTCTGGGTTGTTCAGGATTAGGCTGAATTTGGTCTAGTGAAATGGAGAGGATACCGCTGGCGGATTCTAGTTGTTCTCGCAGTGCAGTCAGTTGAGATTCCAATTCCGTTGAACCAGATTTTCGCAGTTCTTCAATTTCTGCTTTGAGTTCCTGAATCTCGGTTTCAGCTTCAGAGAGGTGCATTGACTGCTTGGCGGATGAAAAATAATTTCCCAGGTCTGGAGCTTTACGGGCGGCCATAGCGATTTTTGATTTTTGATTGGGGATTGGAGAAAGTGAGTTCATGGCTCTTAGTCAGAAACGAAGGACTTGTTTTCGCTAAGCAAGCAAGTTGTGAGTATGAATCAAATACTATTTCTTTTTTTTGCCTTTTTTGGCAACAGCCGGAGCAACTTCATTTCCCATTAAGGTAGCCAAGTGCTTAACAATTTCTTTGAAGTCGCCTAAAGCTGGGTGAAGGGGGCGGTAAATGTGTAAGGGCAACCCTTGACCGCTGGCATTGACAAATTCTGCACTGTCCCGAATTGGTGGAAAAACGCGGATATTCATCTGCTCTAACTGGGCTGGCAAGGACTCTAAAAGTTGTCGGTGGACGGCTCGTTTAGTATCGTATTGGTTGGGTACAAACCCTAAGATTTCTGGTTGCGGCTTGAGGCGTAATTGTTTGCAATGGTGGTAGTACCACTCCAGCAGGTGAGCTGCTCCTTGAATTGATTTTGGTTCGAGCTGTACGGGCACTATTATATGAGTGCAAGCAGTTAGTGCCATCAAGGGCAAGGGGCCGAGGGTAGCGGGGCAGTCGAAGATAATTAGGTCGTGTTCCAAAGGATAGTCGCTCAGGCAATCGCCTAGAAGATAAGCGCCACGCTTGTGCAGAACTAACTCGTCTGCTGTTTGTGTCAGAGTCATTCCGCCTTGACAAACGGTTATATTATTGGTGTGGGGACTCCAGCTAGGAGTAAGAGGCCAAGAGCCATTGAAGCTTTCTCGCATTATGGCGGATAGTGTGTGTTCTGGCTCTGGCGGATTTAGACCGCAAAAAAGGGTCAGGGAGCCTTGGGGGTCGAGATCCATAATGGCTACTTTCAAACCCCTTAACCCCAGTTCGTAGGCGAGGTGAACTGAAAGTGTGGTTTTGCCAGTGCCGCCAGCATTGCTGATGACTGCTAGTCGAATTTGCATGGTTTTGAATTAAGTAGATGATTTAAGTATGATATATCGAGAGTAGGCATCAGATATCGATATATGAGAGCATTACGGTAAACCACTGTTGGGTTCCACGTTGAAACAGCAAGTTAATATTTAGTCGGTCGAGCAGAATCTCGTCAAGTTTAGTACCAGACAAGACAGTTTAAAAGGATGTTCGTTCGATCGCTCGATTGAAACCGAACTTCATATATCAATATCTGAGCTACGTTATAACCGCCGAGTTAACTTTGAAAACCATCTTGGGATGACGATCGTACAATCTACCGAAATGCAATCAAACTTCATATATCAATATTTGAGCTAAGCGAGCGCGATCCAACTTTCTGGGAAGAGATGCTAGCAGATGCCAGAACCGTTTCGCAGTGGGCAAGCAGCAATTGGTTTGAAAGCTTTACACGCTGTTCCTATTTTTGTCGAAGGTCAATTTTGGGGGATGGTGGCTTTTGAGGAATGCCGGAAAGCAAAACATCAAGGTTTGGCTGAACAGGCGATGCGTGAAAACGGCGACTGTTTGTATTGGTAGTGCCATTGAACGCGATCGTACCCAAGCAGCAATCCGGGAGTGCCTAACAAGAACGAGTCGCCGAACAAGAAGCGCAAAACCGTTTATTGGAGAATCGCGATCGCCGAACAAGAAGCTACGGCAAAAGCTGTCAACGCCTCACTAATTTTGGAAAACTTCGATGAAGCGGTCAATACCACCCTGCAAATTCTTGGGGAAGGCTCGGGTTGCGATCTGATTAATATTCTAGAAAACTTCTTCGAGCTCACCCAACAGCTAAACCTGGATTTTTCAAGTCTGCGTCTTTACCGATAAAATGGGTCTGGTTGAGTCGATGGGAGGTATTACCCTCCGCACCTCTCAGTTAGATCCGGACGTGCGATTTTCACCGCATCCGGCT